>NZ_PCYY01000088.1:0-274 GCF_002553955.1 Lactobacillus sp. UMNPBX12 | reverse complement strand
TTGCGGAAATAAGCACCATTTCTAGAATTGCCAGTATTCCAGCCATTTCTGGCATAGGGATCATAGCCCAGAAAGGCAGTCAACTCAGCTTCTAGCAAGTTATTAACAGCCTGTTGTAGCTCTTTGCGCAATAAATCATTTATTTTGTCTGGATTGAATAGAGCTTGAGCAAAATCTTTGGTAAAATCATTCATGAAGGAGTTCTTCTTTCTGTATGTGTTTTTTGTTCAAACCAATCATACGAGAAAGGAACTCCTTTTTCTAATGTTTAAAG
>NZ_PCYY01000087.1:0-294 GCF_002553955.1 Lactobacillus sp. UMNPBX12 | reverse complement strand
AGGACGGCTGGTCACTTGACGTTTGTGCCAATCGTAGCTTAGCTATCGGTGAATTCTCACATCATCAAACAGTCTGCACCAGAACTTTGTACAACTATGTAGAACAAGGCCTAATTGCAATTAAGAACTATGATTTGCCTGAAAAAATTAAACGCAACACCAAGTTCCATCATGTTCGCAAAAACAAGAAAAAGCTGGGACGAAGCATCGAAGAGCGACCTAAAGAGATTGACCAGCGCAATGAATTTGGTCATTGGGAATGTGATCTTGTTCTAGGGCATAAAACCAAAGATG
>NZ_PCYY01000086.1:0-360 GCF_002553955.1 Lactobacillus sp. UMNPBX12 | reverse complement strand
TTGCCGTGGTAATGACTAAGGATGATAAGACCGGCGGAGTTGGAATAATTGATGTTGATCCACATACTGGTAAAGGTCAATTAATTTCTGAATCAATGCTCGATCAGTCTGTTAAGGGTAGTTATGAAGCCTATAACTATTTTGATCACCTTTACTACCGGAATGATTTGAAATACACTGTACCATCATATGTTTACCTTGACGATAAGCGTAAAATGGTTTTTGCTGCTAACTATAACACCAATGCTATCCATACTTGGAAACTTGACGATAACTATCAATTTATTGAATCACATCGTTACCCAATAGAAGGACGGGGACCAAAAGCTGTTCAGGATGCTGCTCATATTCACTTTACTC
>NZ_PCYY01000085.1:0-370 GCF_002553955.1 Lactobacillus sp. UMNPBX12 | reverse complement strand
AGCCCGAATGAATGGTGAACTGCAAGCTAGTTTAAATACAATCCTAGAACAATTAACAGTTCATCCTCGAGTGGCTCAAACCAGCCTATTACAGGAAATGCATATTCGAACTGGAGAGTTTCTAAGAAAGGCACCGACAAAGCCGTCAATTGGAGCAGTACAAGGAATAATTCCGATTAACACAGCCACAAGTAGACCAATGGGACAACTTTTTAAGGCACTAACCCACTAAAACTGTATATTTAAAGGCTACCTATGAAAACTTGACAGATACTTTTTTAATTTAGTTGTTGACATTCAAATCTCAGCACGATATTATAGTTTCAACAATTATCGTTTCAGTAGATCCTTCGTTGGGCGTAAGAGAGCC
>NZ_PCYY01000084.1:0-373 GCF_002553955.1 Lactobacillus sp. UMNPBX12 | reverse complement strand
TTGCACGTTTGAAATTGGCATTGAAACAACAGGGGGTTCAATAATTGTTACTGGGGATCGCTATTGTAATTATTTTAATTTTAACAATTTGTGACCAATTATTAAAATCTTGGGTTGCTTCTTCAATTGTTCTTGGTGGTAGTAAGCAGTTAATTCCTGGTATTATTGAGTTAACTAATTTACGAAATTCAGGGGCTGCTTGGAGCATTTTTGAAGGGCAACAAACTTTTTTTACCATTATAACTATTATTGCGATTATTGTAATTGGTTACTTTATCTGGCAGTACCGTAAAAATATTCCTATGCTAATTGGCTTATCATTGATTATGGCAGGAACAATTGGCAACTTTATCGATCGGTTAAGACAAGGGTA
>NZ_PCYY01000083.1:0-379 GCF_002553955.1 Lactobacillus sp. UMNPBX12 | reverse complement strand
GGCAATTGAATGGAAGCATAGTTTGAAAGGTTAACATTACCAATGATGGCCGCAAAATCGACTGTACCGATGTTTAACTTCTTTTCAGCGAATTCATAGTCACCACTTAGAATATGAATTTTAACTGTAGGGTAGTCCTGAATAATGTTACTTACAATATTCATCAGTCTTTGCATCCCAACACTTTCGCCGGCAGCAATAGTTAAATCACCACTGATTACAGTTGATGATTGTAGGTTGCTCTTAGTTTTGGCAGTTAAAGCTAAAATTTCTTTTGCTTGCTCTAATAAATATTGTCCTGAAGGTGTCAGAGTTAAATGGCGTGGTTGGCGGTTGAATAACTTGACCCCTAATTCGTCTTCCAAATCCGCAATCTGGC
>NZ_PCYY01000082.1:0-384 GCF_002553955.1 Lactobacillus sp. UMNPBX12 | reverse complement strand
ATAAACGATATGTTGCAGGAATTGTTACAACTAACGGGGGGCGGACTTCTCATTTTACGATTATGAGTAAGACTCTTTCGTTACCAGCTGTCGTTGGTGTCAAGGATGCTACTGCGATCATTCATGATGGCGACTTGCTAATTGTTGACGGGATTCATGGCAAAGTGATTGTCAATCCAACGAATGAAGAGATTGAGCATTACCGTTTGTTAGCTGGTAAATTTATCCAGGAGCAGCAAAAGTGGGGAGCGTTAAAAGATAAGCAAACTGTGAGTGCTGATGGGCGCCGATTTGAAGTGGGAGCTAATGTCGGAACATTTGCTGACGTTATTGATGCTCAAGAGGATGGTGCCGAGGGAATTGGCCTTTTGAGAACAGAATTCC
>NZ_PCYY01000081.1:0-385 GCF_002553955.1 Lactobacillus sp. UMNPBX12 | reverse complement strand
TTCCAGATCCATGTCTTGTTTTTTCACGTTTGATACATAGGGATTGCCTTTTACATAAAAGCGGCGTGGACTTAACCCATCTTTCCCCTTCAAATTAACTCCAATCCGCGCAGAAATAGCTATTTCTCCAGGAATTTTATAATTATGTAAATCAACCGTTAGTGGACTTGTTTCCATAGGCTGCCCATCTAAATCCCGTGAATGAATGCCGAGAGCTTGTACTAATTTACCGGGACCGTTAGTAATATTTACCCCTGACATGTGCCGATTTTCGATCATTTTATCGATGTTTAGCGCCGGTTCTATTCCGCGAAGTAAAATTCCTTGAGGTTCCTCTGCATCCTGAACCACAATATCAAAACAATAATGTCCACGGATTTGGTAT
>NZ_PCYY01000080.1:0-398 GCF_002553955.1 Lactobacillus sp. UMNPBX12 | reverse complement strand
GAAGATCTTGTTCAAGTTAAACTTAGGAGTTGTTTGCCAAGCTTCTGGAGTAGTTGTGACATTAGTGTAGAATGGCACCATTGAGTTGAAGGTGTTTGGACCAAAAGCTAACCATTGAACACCAGCGATTTCTGCAGGAACATCGTTTCTGATTTGCAAAATGTGAGTTTCAAAGTTTCTGTTGATACCGATTGGACGGAAAGTCTTCTTTTGTTCAGGAGTACCTTGATCGCCGTAAGCATCATAAGGAGTGTCTTGGTAGTGTGAACTTTCAGCCCACTTAATGTCTTCGATTGAGATCAAACGGTTTGCGTGGCAAATGAATGGTTGATCTTGATCAGCAGGAGTGCCGCCAAAGTCTGGATCGAAGTAGTTGTGAATGTACCAAGCACGTGGGT
>NZ_PCYY01000079.1:0-398 GCF_002553955.1 Lactobacillus sp. UMNPBX12 | reverse complement strand
ATGGCAAATAAAAAAGAGGTTACAAAACAAAACGTTCTGTAGTCTCTTTTTTATAAAACTTATATAAGACCTTTCTTAGAATGTCCGTACTGGTGTAATTAAGTGGACAAAGTTTTCTTGATCTTCTGTTGGCACCAAGGTAAATGGTCGCAATGGTGAAGTAAATGAAATCTTGATCGTTGCCTGACCAAAAGAACGCAAAGCATCTGTCATGTAGTTAGGATTGAACGAGATTTCAAGATCATTACCATCAAGAGCAGACGTGACTACCTTTTCTTCAACGGTACCGATATCTGGAGAATCACCACTAATTCGGACAAGACTTTCTGATGGCTTTAGACTTAACTTAACCACATCATTACGGCTTTCATGAGATAAAAGCGAAGCACGCTCAATTG
>NZ_PCYY01000007.1:0-96959 GCF_002553955.1 Lactobacillus sp. UMNPBX12 | reverse complement strand
AACCCTTCTTTTTTTGTTATCTAATTTCTATTTACACAAGAATTTATACTGAACCTTTTTAATTATAACGAATAATAAATGAGATTAAGAAAGTTTTTTGCAATTTTAGCCGAAGTTTTGTCATAATAATATGAAAAGTGAAAGAGGTTGGTTAAATGACTAAAGAAAAAGCAGAATTAAAACAAAATTTGGAGCATCTAGCTGAGCAAAAGGGCAGCCAGCAGGCAGTTTCTTACCAAGACTTGTTTACACCACAATTGATGCAAAAGTATACTAGATTTGCTACTATTGACTTTTTTGTCAGAGAATTGGGCATGAAAGACTTTACGCAAATTGAGCAGATGGCAATAGATCAAGTCGATGAATTTGTTAAAAAAGAGACCAAGTTTGCTAGCTGGGAAGAAATGCAACAAAAGGCAGTTAGCGAGTACATGATGAAGTTATTTTAGCAACAAAAAGCGAGTTAGTATTAACTTTAAAACTAACTCGCTCTTTTATTTACTATGTTAGGTGAATGACTTGAGCACCTAATTCATCAATAAAGCGCTGATCATGTTCAATTACTAGCATAGTAGGATGATATTTTTTAATTAATTGAATAATTTGTTCTTGGTTAAAGACATCTAAATAGTTCAAAGGCTCATCCCAAAGATACAAATTTGCTGGTTCAAGTAAGGACTTGGCTAAGTAGACCTTTTTTTGTTGGCCTGAAGACATTTGATTAATTGAATTAGTGAATATATCACGTTCAGTACCTAATTTGTGTAAGATATTGAGAAAATCGGCATAGTTAAGGTGGTGCTTTTGGGCAAAATCTTTTAATGATAGGTTATTAGATTGTTCAATCTGTGATAAATAGGAGATTGAAATCTTATCAGCTGAATGCAATTTGCCAGTAATTGTTCCAGCAAAAGTATTATTAATTGCCTTAAACAAACTAGATTTTCCTATACCGTTTTTACCAGTAATCACAATTTGGTGACCACGCATTAAATCAAAGGTAGTAGGTTGGAAAAGGGAAAGCTTGTCATAAGCAAGGCTAACTCCTTTAGCAGTAATTAGATGTTTATGATGGTCGGGGACAAAATTCATGGCTAGGTCATTGTCTGCTTCAATATTTTTTAAAAGACCTTTTCTTTCTTCGATATTTTTATCTAATCTTGCTTCTACATTTTTGGCAAGTTTCATTTTTTTGGCGGCTTTGTGTCCCATGAATCCTTTATCGTAAACTGTACTTCTATGTCGAATATCGCCTTTCATCTTGGCTCCCGCATTTTTGTTGCTTTCGGAACGCTGGGCAAAAGTTTGCATCTTTTGTTGACTGGCATGGAGATTTTTAATTTGCTTTTCTAACTTTGCATTATAAGCGATATTAGATTCATCCTCTAATTCCTTTTGTTTTTCATAACGAGTATAGTTTCCTTGTTCCAGCCTAATTTTTTGCATTTCAATTGCTAGAGTGTGATCGACAACTTTATCTACAAAATTTCGATCATGGCTGATTACAATTAATCCCTGTTTTTTATTATGCAGATATTGTGCTACTTGATTTCGTGTATCTTCATCGAGGTGATTCGTTGGTTCATCTAGTAGG
The DNA here is from genome assembly GCF_002553955.1 of Lactobacillus sp. UMNPBX12. Lineage (NCBI taxonomy): Bacteria > Bacillati > Bacillota > Bacilli > Lactobacillales > Lactobacillaceae > Lactobacillus > Lactobacillus sp. UMNPBX12. The sequence goes on along the minus strand of NZ_PCYY01000007.1, from coordinate 95,365 downwards.
GCAAAAGAATGTTGATTAATAAAACAAAGCGCCAGTAAAATTTTTGTTTGTTCACCGCCACTAAGTGTTGAAAAGGGCTGCCAAATGATATTTTCTTTAGCATGAAGCAGATTTAATTCTCGTTTTAACTCCCATTCCTCAAAATTAAACTGTTCTTGTAAAGCATAAATAGTAAGGTTATCGGGATCATTAATTACCTGAGGATAGTAATTGAATTCTAAATCACTTTGAATAGTTCCTTGATATTCGACCTGTTTTAGCAGCATTTTCATAAAAGTGGTTTTGCCGCGACCATTACGACCGATTAAGCCAAGTTTCCAATTAGAATCGAGATTTAGGTTTAAATTATCAAAAATTTTATCCTGACCGTCATAGGCAAATGAAACGTTTTTTAGTGAAATTGTAGACATAAAAAAGCACCGTCCTCTCAAACTGTGCTTATGATCTGAGAAAATGGTGCCTGATAGATTAGTCCAAGTTGGCTAATCTATAATTATTCTTAATTTAAATTAAAGAAAATCACGCAGACTAATTTCTGATCACAAGCAAAAAGTACATCCTTAAACTGATAGAATGCATTATTTTTTACTTAACGAAAATCAGAAATTAAAAACGCATCGGCGTGATTCCTCCTATTACTTGAATTGATTAATCTGGCAATACTTTACCATCAAATATAATTATTTGTCAATATTTTTATGATAATTCATTTGCAAGCGTAAGTCCTCGTAAATTGGTTTTCCACCTAAAATGTCCAGAATGTAGTAAGCAACGAAAGTAACAATAATCATTGGCAATACTTGCTGGACAGTTCCAATCATTTCAGTCAGCAGCATAATTGCTGTGAATGGTGCTTTTTCTATTGCACCAAAATATGCGGCCATGGAAATCACTAGGATATGAGGGAAGTACGTTGGCAAAATAATCTGCGATTTTATCATAATATTGGCGCAAATTATTCCCAATAATGCCCCAAGAACTAGGATAGGCATGAAAATACCACCAGGTACGGAAGAACCATATGAAAGCATTGAAAAGACAAACCGAATTATCAAGAATAAGATCGGTAGTAAAAGAAAGTCCCATGATCCAAAGGCTTTGACATTCCAATTCAAATTAAATAAATTATCAATTAACACATGTGAACCACCGAGTAAGTGGGCATTAAATAGACCAACTGGAATAATTAAAATTAAAGGAATGATACTGTGATAGGCAATGTCATTAAGTTAAGCTAATGACATTGTCAAACTGAAACTGGTCTTTATTTTGGCTTAATTATTTTTCGAATTGTTTGCCCCAAGCCCATGGATCTTCGTGCCAGGTCTTCAAGACATCATATTGCGAGCTAGAAATATGACCTGACTCATTTTCCTTTTTGAGTAATTCAGGGTAGGAAAGAAGCGGAGCATATTTAACATTAGCTTTAGCAAAGTTTTCTTTTGCATCTGGCAAGTAGTAGGTGAAAATTGAAGAAACGCCAATGACGTTGCCGCCATCTTTTTCAGTTGCTTTAACTGCATTTAAAACGGAACCACCAGTGGTGATTAAATCATCGATTAAAACGATCTTATCATCTTTGCTGAAACGGCCTTCAATTTGGCGGCCTTTGCCATGATCCTTTGGCTTAGGACGAACATAGATCATTGGTAAGTGCAGTTTATCTGCAACCCATGCGGCATGGGGAATACCGGCGGTAGCGACGCCACCAATAATAGTAGCCTCAGGGAATTCTTTGGCGATTAAATTAGCTAAATCACCAGCAATCATATCGCGTAATTCTGGATATGAAACCGTTAACCTAAGGTCGGTGTAAATTGGAGAAAGCATCCCACTTGCGTAAGTGAATGGTTTGTCAGGTGAGATAGTGATAATTTTTTCTTGAATAAGTTGACTGATAATTTGATCCTTATGCATTTTAGCTAAACTCCTTTTTAATTGCTTCATATGCAGCTTCTGGGTCACTGGCTAAAGTAATTGGCCGTCCAACAACAATAGCGCTTGAGCCCCATTCTTTGGCTTGCGCTGGTGTGGCCACGCGAGATTGATCGTCTTTAGCATTGCCAGCAGGCCGAATTCCCGGTGTGACATATAAAAAGTCATCGCCAACTTTTTCGTGTAATTCTTTTACTTCAAGTGGTGAACAAATAACCCCATCTGCTCCAGAGTGCTTAGCCATTTTTGCTAGCGAAAGAACTTGCTCTTTCATTGACAGTGCGCAATTTTGTTCATGTGCCAATACTTCATCAGAAATCGAAGTTAATTCGGTTACTGCTAGTAACTTAGGCACGCTTTTGCCAGCAGGTGTACCCGCGATTAAACCGTCTTTAGCTGATTTGATCATTTGACTGCCGCCTAAAGCATGAACGGTAGTAAAAGTAATTCCTAACTTAGCTAATTGTTTAGCCCCGTTATAAACGGTATTAGGGATATCATGCAATTTTAGATCCAAGAAAATCTTATAACCTTGCTCAGCTAAGTCTTTAACCACTTGGTTGCCAGCGTGATAGAATAATTCCATACCGACTTTGATAAAGACGTTTTCTGGTTTGCCTAATTTAGACAAAATCTTATGTAGTTGCTCTTCATTGTCAATATCTAATGCAACAATTACAGGTTTCATTTTTCCTCCACAAAAAAAGTCTATCTTAGCTCAGAGAGACACCAAGGATAGACTTTTCCTAGATAATTTAAGTCAATATTTTGAACTTGCGGTCTCTCTGTACCGTTTAAAGTTTGATCAAGGTGAAGTTTAACACCTCAAAAGTAAAAATACAAATAAAATTTTTGCTTGGAAAAAATTATAATCACGTGTAGAATCATTTCTTGAAAAAATAAAGAGTGTCCGTGAGCATTCATTTTGGAGGAAAATTATGGTTAATACACATGTAAAATTACCAGGTTTAGATTTGAAAAATCCAGTTATGCCAGCAAGTGGAACTTTTGGCTTCGGCGATGTGCCTGCAGCTAAGAAGTTTGACTTAAATGATCTTGGAGCAATGGTTATTAAGACAACTACGCCACATGCAACCACAGGTAATCCGCAACCACAGATTGCCGTTTTAGATGATGGAGTTTTGAATTCTGTTGGTCTTACTAATCCTGGTGTGGACAAGGTGATTAGTGAAAAGTTAGAACCATTGAGAAAGCAATATCCAGAATTACCGATCGTGGCTAGCGTTGGCGGTGATAGTGAAGCAGATTATGTTGAAGTAGCACAAAAGCTGTCAAATTCTGGCTTGGTTAATGCTTTAGAAATTAATGTTTCTTGTCCTAATGTGGCCCAAGGTGGAATGAGCTTTGGCGTGCATGCTGATGTGGTTGAAGAATTGACTAGAAAAATTAAAGCAGTTGTCAATATTCCAATTTATGTGAAGTTAACACCAAATGTGACTGATATCACTGTAATTGCTAAAGCTGCCGAAAAGGGTGGTGCCGATGGCTTATCGATGATCAATACATTGCTAGGGATGCGAATTGACGTGAAAAAACGCAGACCACTGTTAGGCCATAATATGGGCGGTTTATCAGGTGAGGCTGTTAAGCCAATAGCTATTAGAATGATTAGTCAAGTGCGTCAAATTACTTCTTTGCCAATTATTGGCATGGGTGGCATTGCTTCGGCCGAAGATGTGGTGGAATTTATGTTAGCAGGTGCTAATGCCATAGCGGTTGGTACTGCTCATTTTAAAGATAGTATTGCTTCTAAGCATATTGCAGATGCCTTGCCGCAAGAACTTGAAAAATTAGGCATTGAAGATATCAATGAATTAGTTGGTCAAGTAAAATTTAATTAGAGCTTGACAAACGTTTCTAATTACAGTAACTTTAAAGCAATGAATGTCCTTTAAAATTAGTCCCGTGAGGCTAGCAAGGCAGGCTTAACTTAAGTTTCGACTTTACTAAAGCTCCTAGTCTCAGTTGAGATTGGGAGCTTTTTTCATGGGCAGAATTAGGAGGCTATAATGGCAAAAGAAATCTGGGATGCACTAGCAATGAAGCGTGCTTTAACCCGTATTACTTACGAGATCATTGAACAAAATAAAGGAACCGATGATTTGGTTTTGGTAGGGATTAAAACGCGAGGCGTTTACTTGGCTAAACGAATTCATGACCGTATTCAGAAATTGGAAGGCGTTGATGTACCAGTTGGTGAATTGGACATTACCTTATATCGGGATGATCGTCATGATGCTAGTTTAAAGCAAGATCCAGTTGTCAATTCTGATCAAGTTGATGTTAATATTGATGACAAGCATGTTGTTTTGATTGATGATGTTATCTATACTGGACGAACAATCAGAGCGGCGATGGATGCTTTGATGCACGTTGGTCGCCCAAGTTCAATCAGAGTCGCAGTGCTAGTTGATCGTGGTCACCGTGAATTGCCAATTCGTGCTGATTTTGTTGGTAAAAATATTCCAACTTCTGCCGATGAACAGGTTGCTGTTAATGTAATTGAGAAGGACGGCAAAGATTCAGTTGAACTGAAGGCTTTACCAAAATAAAAAGAAGATAGTTAAATATCCAACCATTTAATTGACTCCAGAGAGGGCCAGAAGGGTTGATTTCTTTTCGTGTACACGGGAAGACTCTAGGCCTGGAGCAATTAAATGCTTCAGGCTTTTTTGTATAGAAAGAATAGAAAATGGAAAATTTAAATCTTGTTAATTTACCACATTTTGTGAGTGTTGAAAATTTGGATAGTAATGAAGTAGAGGCCTTAATCAGGAGAGCTGAGTACTTCAAAAAAGGCGGTGCAACACCACGTTTAACTAAGCCAGTTTATGTAACTAATATGTTTTTTGAAGATTCATCTAGAACACATACGAGCTTTGAAATGGCTGAAAGAAAACTAGGTTTGACAGTTATTCCTTTTGATCCGGCTCATTCGTCTGTTAATAAGGGTGAAACCTTATATGACACTTCATTAATTATGAACGCCTTAGGTGTCAACTTAGAAGTGATTCGTCACTCACAGAATGAGTATTACAATGATTTGATTAACTTAAAAGAACATCAACATTTAAATATTGGTGTGATTAACGCTGGAGATGGTAGCGGTCAACATCCTAGCCAATGTATGCTCGATATGATGACTATTCATGAACATTTTGGCCACTTTAAAGGCTTAAAGGTTGCAATTGTTGGTGATATTACTAATTCTAGGGTTGCAAAAAGTGACATGGAACTTTTGACTAGGTTGGGCGCTGAAGTTTACTTCTCAGGTCCAAGTTACTGGTATGATAAAGAATTCGATCAATATGGTAAGTATGAAGAAATTGATCAATTAGTTTCAAATATGGACGTGATGATGCTCTTACGGGTTCAACATGAACGTCATGCAGGCGATCCTAATGAAAAGACTTTTAATGCTAAAGCATATCACGAAAAATATGGTATTAATCATCAACGCTATAGTGCATTGAAGCCCGACACCATCATCATGCATCCGGGTCCAATTAACCATGATGTTGAACTTAGCGGTGATTTAGTTGAAAGCGATAAGTGCATGTTTGTCAGACAAATGCAAAATGGTGTGTTCATGCGTATGGCAATGATCGAGGCAGTATTGCGCGGTAGACGACTTGGAGGATTAGAATAATGGCAACAGTAATTAAGAATGGCACAGTTTATCAAAATGGTCGTCTAATTAAAGCAGATGTTTTAATTGAAGATCAAAAGATTAAAGCAATAGGGACTAACTTAACGGCAGATAAAGAGATTGATGCAAGTGGCAAGCTAGTTAGTCCTGGACTGGTTGATGTCCACGTTCATTATCGTGATCCCGGACAAACTTACAAGGAAGATATTAAAACCGGTAGTGAAGCCGCTGCTCATGGTGGTTTTACTATGGTAGGGGCAATGCCTAATGTAACGCCTGTACCTAATACGCCTGAGCTAATGCAAAAAATGGTACAAGAAAACAATGAAAAAGGTGTGGTTCATATTTTTCAATATGGACCAATCACTAATGATGAAACTACTGATGTCATTCCTGATTATGCAGCATTGAAAAAGGCTGGTGCTTTTGCCTTAAGTAATGATGGTCATGGAGTCCAAACTGCTCAAACGATGTATTTGGCAATGCAAAAAGCCAAGGAAAATAATTTGATCATTGCTACTCATGCACAAGACGATTCGCTTTTTAATAAAGGGATCGTGAATGAAGGACCTAAAGCCAAGGAATTAAACTTGCCGTCAGTAACTGAATTAGCAGAAACAACGCAAATTGCTAGAGACTTGCTTTTAGCACAAAAAACGGGCGTCCATTATCATATTTGCCATGTATCAACTAAAACTAGTGTAGAACTGGTTCGAATGGCTAAGGCGCGTGGAATCAATGTTACCTGTGAAGTAGCGCCACACCATATTTTATTAACAGATGACGATATTCCTAAGGACAACGGTTATTATAAGATGAATCCGCCATTGAGAAATAAGGAAGATCAAGCGGCGTTACTAGTGGGACTACTAGACGGTACAATCGATTTAATTGCGACTGACCATGCTCCTCATGCTCGCAATGAAAAAGAAGGTGGCATGAAGGGCGCAGCCTTTGGTATTACTGGTAGTGAAACAGCATTTTCTACTTTATATACTAAATTTGTCAAAGAAGAAAAAGTCTTCACCTTGGAGCAGCTTTTATCATGGCTCTCCGATAAACCAGCTAAAACGTTTGGCTTAAAAAATGCCGGGGTACTTGAACCAGGTAAGCCAGCTGATATTGCGATTTTTGACTTAGACCATGAAACTGAATTAAAAGAAGAAGACTATAAGTCAAAAGGCGTTAATACACCATTTACGGGCGACAAGGTGTATGGTGAAACTGTAATGACCATGGTTGATGGTCAGGTTGTATACAGAAGGGATGAACAATAATGCGGTATTTAATCCTAGAAGATGGTAGCATCTATGCTGGCGAGGGTTTTGGCGCTGATTGCGAAACAGTTGGTGAAGTTGTATTTACAACAGGGATGACTGGTTATCAAGAAGCAATTACCGACCAATCTTATGCCGATCAGATTTTGGTTTTCACTAATCCTTTAATTGGAAACTATGGTATTACCTTGGCAGATTATGAGTCACTTGAGCCAAGGATCAAAGGCGTAATTTGTCACCAGGTTGCCCGTCATCCTGATAATTGGCGAATGCAGACAACCTTACCAAAGTTTTTGGAGCATTTGAACATTCCAGGTATTCAGGGAATTGACACGCGTGAATTAGTTAAAAAATTGAGAGTTCACGGTACATTACGTGGTAAGATTGCAGATTCAAAAGAAAATGCAGAAAAAATTGCGGCAGAATTAAAGATTAAGAATGTAACTCAAGGTGTAATTAGCCGAGTATCAACCAAGTCACCATATCCAGTTCCTGGTTCGAAACGCAATATTGTGGTTATCGACTTTGGAATTAAACACAGTATTTTGCGTGAACTAGCAGAACGTGATTGTAATTGTATTGTTTTACCATATACAGCTACTGCCCAAGAAGTATTAAACCTTCATCCAGATGGTGTTCTTTTGAGTAACGGCCCTGGTGATCCAGAAGAAATGGTAGAGGCAACTAAAATGGTGCGTGAAGTAGAAAAGCATGTTCCTTTGATGGGAATTTGTATGGGACACCAAGTCTTTGCTTTAGCTAATGGGGCTAAAACTTACAAGATGAAATTTGGGCACCGCGGTTTTAATCACCCTGTACGAGAGATTGCAACTGGTAATATTGGTTTTACTTCACAAAACCATGGTTATGCTGTGTCTGCAGATTCAATTGACAAGGATAACTTAATGATTACCCACGTTGAAGTCAATGATGGGACGGTTGAAGGGTTACGTCATAAGAAATATCCTGCATTTTCAGTGCAATTTCACCCTGATGCAACACCGGGTCCTCATGATGAGGTTTCATTATTCGACGACTTTATGTCAATGATTGATCAGAGAAAGGAAGAAGAGCGTCATGCCTAAAAGAACAGATATTCATAAGATTATGGTGATTGGCTCAGGTCCAATTATTATTGGTCAAGCTGCAGAATTTGATTATTCTGGTACACAGGCATGCTTGGCTCTGCGCGAAGAAGGCTATGAAGTAGTTTTAGTTAATTCCAACCCAGCTACGATCATGACTGATACAACAATTGCAGATAAGGTGTACATTGAACCTCTGACAGTTGAATCGATTTCACGAATTATTCGTCAAGAATATCCTGATGCTATTTTGCCAACACTTGGCGGTCAAGTGGGCTTAAACATGGCTATGGAACTTGCCAAAACAGGAATTTTGGATGAATTACACATCGAGCTTCTAGGTACTAAGCTGCAATCTATTGAACAAGCCGAAGACCGTGAAAAATTTAAGGAATTATGTAAGTCATTAGGTGAACCAGTTCCACCTTCTAAGACAGTTAATACAGTCGAAGATGCCTTAGCTTTTGGAGATGAGATTGGCTATCCGATCATTGTTCGTCCCGCCTTTACGATGGGTGGTACCGGTGGTGGTATCTGTAATAATCATGAAGAATTAGCAGAGATTGCCAAAAATGGATTGGAACTTTCCCCTGTAACTGAATGTTTGATTGAAAAATCAATTGCGGGCTATAAAGAAGTAGAATTTGAAGTAATGCGCGACCATGATGACAATGCAATGATTGTCTGCTGCATGGAAAACTTTGATCCGGTAGGGATTCACACTGGTGATTCAATTGTCTTTTCACCAAGTCAAACTTTATCTGATAAGGAATATCAGATGCTTCGTGATTGTTCACTGCGTTTGATTAGGGCTTTGAAAATTGAAGGGGGATGCAACGTTCAACTTGCTCTTGACCCAAATAGCTTTAATTATGATGTAATTGAAGTAAATCCGCGTGTTTCAAGATCATCTGCTTTAGCTTCTAAGGCAACTGGTTATCCAATTGCTAAGATGGCTGCTAAAATTGCAGTAGGAATGACTTTGGATGAAATTAAGAACCCAGTAACGGGAACAACCTATGCAGAATTTGAACCTGCATTAGACTATGTAGTCTGCAAGATACCACGCTGGCCATTTGATAAGTTCCCTAAGGCTGATCGCGTTTTGGGCACCCAAATGAAAGCAACCGGTGAAGTTATGGCAATTGGCCGTACTGCAGAAGAAGCTATGCAAAAAGCGGTAAGATCACTAGAAATTGATGAAAAAGATCTTTACTCACCAGAAGCACACGTAGCTAGTGATGACCAATTAGAGCAAAAATTAGTCAAAGCTCAAGATGATCGTCTCTTCTATTTAGCTGAGGCATTTAGACGTGGTTATTCAGCTGAAGATATTCATGAATTAACGAAGATTAATTTCTACTTTTTAGATATCGTGCAACATATGGTTGAATTGGAAAAGACACTTGAGGAAAATAAAGATGATGTTGATGTATTGCGCTTAGCTAAGAAATATGGCTTTAGTGATCCAACGATTGCCTCTTTGTGGAATGAAACTGCAGATGAGGTAAGAGCATTTCGGAAAAAGCATGGCATCATCCCAGTCTACAAGATGGTTGATACATGTGCTGCTGAGTTTGAATCAAAGACACCATACTTTTATTCAACTTATGATGCTGAAAATGAATCACATAAGACTGGTAAGAAGTCGGTGATCGTTATTGGCTCAGGTCCAATCAGAATCGGTCAAGGTGTTGAATTCGATTATGCGACTGTTCACTGTGTCAAGGCCTTGCAAAAGATGGGCTACGAAGCAATTGTTATCAATTCTAATCCTGAAACTGTTTCAACTGACTTCTCTATCTCAGATAAATTATACTTTGAACCATTAACTTTGGAAGATGTCTTGAATGTCTGCGACTTGGAAAAGCCAGAAGGCGTGATTGTTCAATTTGGTGGTCAAACCTCAATCAATTTGGCTCATGGCTTAGAAGAACATGGCGTCAAGATTTTAGGCACTAAAGTAGCTGATGTTAACCGTGCAGAAGACCGTGAACTGTTTGATCAAATCATTAAGCAACTTCATTTTAATCAGCCTCAAGGTTTAACTGCAACTACTCATGAAGGCGTACTTGAAGCTGCCGATAAGCTAGGCTATCCAGTTTTAGTCCGTCCAAGTTATGTTTTGGGTGGTAAAGCGATGGAAATTGTCTACACCAAGGCAGAGTTAGAAGAATACTTGCAAGACCACGTTGATATTGCAGCAGACCACCCAATCTTGGTTGATGATTATCTTGATGGTCGTGAATGTGATGTTGATGCAATTAGTGATGGTAAGGAAGTTCTTTTGCCAGGAATCATGGAACATATTGAGCATGCCGGTGTCCACTCTGGTGACTCAATGGCTGTTTATCCACCACAAACCTTCTCTGATGAAGTTAAAGAAAAGATTACTGATGTCACTAGAAAGCTTGCTTTGACTTTGAACTGTGTCGGCATTATGAACATTCAATTCATTGTCAGAGATGGTGAAGTTTACGTAATTGAAGTTAACCCTCGGGCAAGTAGAACAGTGCCATTTTTAAGCAAGATCACGGGTATTGAAATGGCTCAGGTCGCTACCCGAGTTATTATGGGCGAAAGTTTGGCTGAACAGGGCTACGGTGATGGTCTTGCCCCAGAGCCAGACATGATCTCTGTTAAAGCACCAGTCTTCTCCTTCAGCAAATTATCGGACGTTGATGCATATCTCGGGCCAGAAATGAAATCGACAGGTGAAGTAATGGGGAGTGATCACACTTTTGCCAAAGCTCTCTACAAAGCTTTTGCAGGTGCTAAGATGCAATTGCCTGAAAATGGTAATGTATTACTTACCATCGAAGATCGAGACAAAGAAAAGATTTTACCAATTGCCAAGAGATTTGCGCGGATTGGCTACAGAATCTTTGCTACTAAGGGTACAGCTGATTTCTTGCGCAGTCATGATTTGCATGTTGATCCAGTAACTAAAGTGCATGAAGATGAAGACGCCAAGGATAATATCTTGAATGAATTAAGAAATGGCAAGATTGACTTGGTTATCAATACGATGGGTCACGATATTGAAAAGAATTCTGATGGCTTCATCATTAGACAGGTTGCCATTGGTCAAAATGTACCATTGATTACAGCACTTGATACTGCAGATGCTTTGCTTACTAGCTTGGAGAATAGATCATTTGCTACTGATGCTTTGAAGTAGGATAGTTGAATAGATAAAAATAATTTTCACAAGTGAGCTAATAATTTTGAGATAAATAAACGATAGATAGCATTCAATCAGGATATTGTGAAAAAAATATGTATCACAAACTTTATTATAGAGCCATGATTAAGAATATTTCACTATCTTTTGTAAGCGAATACATTTATAATCTGAGATAAGGAAGTGAAGTGTTTAGGGGGGAATAAAAATGTGGATTTCGTTTTTATTGGCTTTAATTCCAATTATTTGGCTTATTTACTCTTTGGCAATTCGAAAAATGCCTGCTATTAAAGCATGCAGCATTGGACTATTAATTACTATCGTATTGGCTATACTGGGATTTAACCTCTCTATAGTTGACACTTTGACGGGTGCTTTAGAGGGCATTCTGATGGGGCTATGGCCAATTGTTTATGTAATCGTGGCTGCACTGTTTACTTATAATGTAAGCAATTATTCAGGTGGAATTAAAATTATTCAAGATACTTTGTCGTCAATCACTACTGATCAGCGTATTTTAGTTTTGATTATCGCATGGGGATTTGGCGGATTCTTAGAAGCAATTGCAGGTTTTGGGACAGCAGTTGCAATTCCCGCTGGGATATTAATTGGATTTGGTCTTAATCCGATTAATGCCGCCGTAATTTGTTTAATTGCTAATACTACACCAACTGCCTTTGGTGCAATTGGATTACCAGTGATTACACTGAGTGACGTAACTAATTTGCCCGTTACTCCATTATCATTTGTTATTACTTTACAACTTGCATTATTAATTATTATAATTCCGTTTTTATTGGTGATTCTAACAGGTGGCGGAGTTAAAGCTATCAAAGGAGTGGGATTAATTACCCTGATGTCTGGTTTGTCATTTTCAATTCCGCAAATTTTGGTAGCAAAATTTGTTGGTCCAGAGTTACCAGCAATTGTTGGTTCAATTTGTTGTATTTTGACTACAGTTCTGATGGCAAAATTATATCATCATCAAGATAATGACATAAAAGAGAATATTGAGAAGCACAGCGCTATCGAAATTTTGCGTGCAAGTTCACCATTTATTTTAGTGTTCGTATTTGTGGTTCTTGCTTCATCACTGTTTCCAAATATTCAGCATCTATTGGGAAAAGTGACTTCTTATATTAAGGTATATACTGGGAAAGATACAGAACTGTTTAAGATTAATTGGCTTTCTTCACCAGGAACATTAATTTTGCTAGCTACTTTTATTGGTGGATTAATTCAAAAAGTTAGTTTCAAGAAATTAGGACAAATCTTAAAATCAACAATTTTTGGATTATGGAAAACATTAATTACAATTTGTTCTATTGTGGCTTTAGCCAAGGTAATGGGCTACGCAGGAATGACTTCAGCAATTGCGGCAGCATTAGTAGTTCTAATGGGACCAATATATCCATTAGTTGCACCGTTAATTGGTGCTTTGGGTACGTTTATTACAGGATCTGATACCTCAGCTAATGTTCTTTTTGGTAACCTGCAATTGTCTTCAGCTAAGGCTTTAGGCGTAAATAGTAATTGGGTAGTTGGTTCAAATATGGTGGGAGCAACTGCTGGAAAGATGATCTCACCTCAGAGTATAGCTGTTGCTTCAGCTGCAATTGGACAAGATGGATCTGAATCAATAATTTTGAAGCAAGTGGCTAAATGGTGCTTATTGTATTTGGGAATAATTTGTATATTCCTATATGGAATAGGCTTTGCCGTAGGATTTTTATAAAAATAATTTAAATAACTCTTGGTGTTCTGATATATATTGATTTGCACTTGTCATCCATTAATAGTAAATCGCTTGCATTAAAAGCGCTTTCGTTGATAGAATGCTTTTTGTAACTTTTTTACATTAATAAGGGAGACAAAACAAATGAGTTATTTATTTCTGTTTATTCCGGCAATAGGATGGGGTCTTATGCCCATGTTTGTTGCTGGTGTCAAGAAGAGTAACATTTACCACCAAATTTTAGGTACCGTTCTTGGTGCATTTATCTTTGGTGCTGCAGTTACTCTCATTAAGCGTCCATCTTTTAATGCGACTACTTTTATTTTAGCAATGTTAGCTGGTGCTGCTTGGGTTATTGGTCAAGTTGGTCAGTATTACAGTTATTCCAAGGTTGGGGTTTCTGAAACTATGCCAATTTCAACTGGTTTGCAGTTGATCGGTGTGCCACTTGTAGGTGTGTTGATCTTTAGTGAATGGGCAAGCACTCAAGCTAAATTGTTTGGATTTTTAGGGATCTTAGCTTTAATTATTGGTGTAGCATTTACATCATTGACTGACAAAGGTACATCTGAGGGTGGAAAAAAGAATCAGACCACTACAATGATTGTGCTGGTATTGACTACACTTGGTTACATTACTTCAAGTTCCATTCCAAAGGCCTTGAAGGGTGACAGCGTAATGATTTTCTTTGCTGAAACCATTGGAATGTTGGTTGCAGCAGTTGTTTATTTAATTGCAACTAAGCAAACACAAGTCTTTAAGGAAAAAGAAAGTTATCAAGTAATTCCTGCCGGTGTGATTTACGCAATTGCTGCTCTTGCATACATTGTTTCAGTTAAGATGAACGGTGTAAACCTAGCCTTTGTTATGTCACAACTTTGTGTCGTTATTTCTACTCTTGGTGGTATCCTTTTCTTACACGAAAAGAAGACACAAAAAGGTCTTATTTATACTGTGATCGGTTTAATATTAATTGTTGCCGGTGCAGTTTTGACCTCAGTATTTTAATGAATTTTAAATAAATATTGAATGAACTCCAACATGATAATTGTTGGAGTTTTTGAGTAAAAAAGTCATGAATAAATATAAAATGAATTAAAATATAAGTAGAAGCCAAAGAGAGGATGATTTCTATGAGTGATAATACAGTATACGTGATCGACGGTCGTCGGTATGCACGTAATGGAGAAATTGTCGAGCATAATGTGCATGTTTATAGTTCTTATCAAAATCTGATTGCTGCATTTAAGCCATTTTTGGAAGTTTCAAATAAAGAAGTGCATATGAATGGCAAAAATGAGATGCTTCAGGTTAGAATATATGATCCATCAAATCAATTTTTGACAAAATATAAATTTGATATTTATGAAAAGAAAATAGATAATTTCTTTCCAAGTACTACTGAACATATTTAGCAAAGGAATGATCCAATGACTTTTAACAAAGAAGAAAAAGAGCAAGCTTTAAAGCGGCTAACTGATGAGGAATATAACGTAACTCAAAAGGCCGCTACAGAATATCCTTTTACCGGAAAATATGATGATTTTTATGAAAAGGGGATTTACGTTGATGTAGTGTCAGGTGAGCCACTTTTTTCAAGCTTAGATAAGTATAATGCAGGCTGTGGTTGGCCTAGTTTTACTAAGCCAATTAAGAAATTAACTTACCACCGCGATCAATCGCACGGAATGGAGAGAACAGAAGTTAAAAGTCCCGAAGCTGATTCTCACTTAGGTCATGTTTTTACTGACGGCCCAGTGGATCGAGGTGGTTTACGTTACTGCATTAATTCCGCAGCATTGAGATTTATTCCATATGATCAGTTGGAACAGGCTGGCTATAGTGAATATAAGAAAATATTTGAATAAAAAATACGGCAGATACTTAAAATAAATATCTGCCGTATTAGTTTATATATTAAAAATTATTTCTCATAGAACTTAATTTCAGTATTGGCCAAATCAACTGTATAAGTTTCTTCTTCAAGTGGTCGTTTAGTCATTCCTTCATCAGTTGAGTAGATGATCAAGGCCAACTTACTACCAGATGGAAGAGTGTAGTAGGTAGGTTGAAGCAAGAAGTCTAAATCGTAGAACTTGTCAGCATCAATCTTCTCAGGTCTTTTCATGTCCTTATAGTTTTGTAAGTTCATGTGAGCCTTAGTGATCAACTTAGCCTTAGTCTTCTTGTCCGGCACAAATTCTTGCAAAGTATCAGTGCCAAATCTATAGCCAAGTTCTTGACCGCCGCGCATTAAGAACTTAGGTGTAGCGGTTAAGCGTCTTCTTTCTCCCAATTCAACTAAAGCAACAGAAATTTGTCCCTTAGGTAAGCTGCCTTTAACTCTAACTTTTACTTCAGGACGACCGACAATCGTAGTTGGGTGAATAAATTCGTCTGTTTTAAAACGCAAACTTGGTTTAGCCCATTTTTCATCACCACAGATGAACTTGTATAGCCAGTCGCTTTCTGAGATGTCAGCCTTCTTAAATTCAATGCCACCTTCATCGACAAATGATTGTTGTGCTTTGCCATTGCCATCTTGGAAAAGCTCGCCGTCATCAGTTGGGTAGTAGGTCTTCTTTTGACCTAATTCATTTGACCAATCCTTTTCTTCGTGCCACTTGTCAGCTTGCAAGTTGTCCTGGATCATGACGGTTGGCCATTGCTTGTAAGCATTGTTTTCAATCCCTAGTAATTCATGTACAAACCAAAGGTTCATCAAGTCAGTAAAATCAATAGAAACAAAGTTGTTCATATTGTAGTGAGGACCTTGGTGTAGGAAAAGATGATGCTTCATTGGCATTTTTTTGACTAGTTGCCAAATTTTATAAACATTCTTTGGCTTAACGTTCCAGTCATTTAAACCGTGAACAGAAATCCAAGAACATTTGATGCCGTCAGCGTGATGGCGGTAGTTTCTTGCTTCCCAAAAGTTGGAATATTGACCGGTTTCACGGTCTTCTTTTGTTAAAAGCTCTTTTTGCATCTTGTCGTATTCTGGTTTGATCTTTAAGTAAGAACCTGCATCCCACAAGTTTGATTGACAAGTTTCAGCCAGTAAATCAAGGTCTTCACCTTGGCAGGCTTCGGGTGCGATTACCAAACCGTGTTCACGGTAATAGTCATACCAAGAAGAAATAGCGGCTTCAGAAACCACAGTTTTCAAGCCTTTAACCCCAGTAGTGGCAATAGCAATTTGCAAAGTGCCTAAATATGAACGACCAGTCATTCCGATATTGCCATTGCACCAGTCAGCTTTAGTTTGAACAGATCTAGTACGGTCAGTGTAAGCGATACGATCGCCGTGGAGCCATTCGATAACTGCAGCAGCTGATTCAGTTTCTTCAGGTGCACCAGTAATACGAACTCCATCACTACCGCGGGTACCAATTGCTCCAGCAAAAACACTGGCAAAACCACGAGCAAGCATATACTCATTTAATGGATAAGAAGATTTATGTACTGCTTCTTCGGTAGCTGGGTGGTTAGAGTCGTCTGGCTGCTTTGCTTTAACTATTGGTGAATGAACATATTGTGGATCATTCCAATCGGCGGCATCAGATAAATTTTCGTCAACATTATGGTTACGCTTTTCATTAGCGATAATTCCGCCGAAATATGGTGAAGCAGTATAAAGGGCAGGCACTTTTAAGCCTTTGTTAGTTTCAGCTGGTCGGAAAACAGTAACTTGAATCAAGTCACTCTTACCATCATGATCAGTATCAAGATCAGTTTCAACGTAAACAACTTCACGAATTACTTTGTTGGTATCGAAGACAGGAATAGCTTTGCCATTGAAAAATTTAAACTTATTTTGTCCCCAGAATTGAGTAAAGTACCCCTTACCAGCCATTACATCGAGCAAAATTTGACCGTTTTTGGCGCGAGTATTGAGCAAACGATAAAAAGCAGAGATTAACCTTTTGACATCAGAAATGTCTTGGACAAAAGGTAAAGCATTCTTTTGCATAAAGCCGGTTGGATCGGCTAATTCGTAGTCATAATGAACATGATAGCCAAGTAATTGTAAGGCTACATTATAGAATTGAGCAGTACCAATTGATTCAGGCTTTCCTTTTAAAAAGTCAGCTAAAGTTTGCTCATTTGAAACAGCAAATTCAGATAATTTTGTTGTCTTAGCAGCGTCAGTTTTTGCTTCAGCAATTGTCATTTTAACGAGCTTGCCCAGCAAATCGTTAAAATTCCAGTCTGCATAATTTTTAGGTAAGAAATTGATGTCGATTAATTCTTTTACTTGTTGATCGAAGTCAGTTTCGACATAAGCGTATTGGTTATATTTCATATTTTTCTCCTTTGCAGTTTAATTACTTTCTATTTTACTTTTAATTGTGGCTATAACCAATAGATATGGAAGTTAATAAGCGAAAAATATTTTTTAAAATTGAATTCTGCCGGAAAACCGAACAAAATGAATGCTAGCTATCGGAAAATGACGGGTGTAAGAGAAACATATCCGAAAAATAAAGTTCGTGTTTTAAACATCATTGGTGATATTGGTGGTCAAACCGATGGAACAGTACCCAATGTATCATCTTTGTCATTAAAATATTTAGTGGCAGATCGTGCTAAAAGCTATCAGGTAGTGAAGTTTACTGGAAAAAATTCACGTCACTCCAAGTTGCATGAGAATCCAAAAGTAGATAAAGTATTAATCAAATTCCTGTGGAATAAATAAAGTTAATAATAGGCATGCGAACGTATGTCTATTTTTTGTACTTTTTCTTAATCCAATTACTTGAATTATAAAATAATGCGTGTATAATATTCATCTAATTAATAAAGAAAGGGCATGGTTTTATGAAGCTATTAAAGACTAAAATCTTAACAATTCTGTGTGGCTTGCTAACATTGAACGGCTTAGCCATGTTGTTTTCAGGATTGATTATCCAAATGGACGAAGTTGCTGATTTTGATTCAGCCCAAAGTTTAGCAGTTGCTAATTCGACTAATGCCATTATTTTGGCAGGAATTATTATGATTTTGCTTTTTGGGGCATTGTTTTTCGATGGTTGGGCTAAGCTCAAGAACAGGCATGCTAAGCACGTTAAGTTAGTTTAATAGAATAGATAAGACTAGCTCTGAAGTGAGCTGGTCTTTTTTTGCCCAAAATTAAAGTCTTCTTTACCGTTTTTTTACTTTTGCATGTGATAATGAGCCAAAATTAATCAGGGGGATAGTTATGGGATTCTGGTATTATTATGTTTTGCCATTAGTGACGGCTATTTTATTCGTTTGGCTAGGAAACCGAGTTATGGTGACTAAAAAATGGATTAGCATAATTTTTTACTCATTAGCTGGAGTAGGCTATTTAATTGCATCGGTTTTTGCTGTTTTTTATATCTATGCAACAGTAGAAGAAATTTTAACGCCAGATATTTTAACAAAAATAGGTTGGCATTATTTTTGGAGTGATAATTTTATTTTTCTTCTTACCAGCACTGTTCTATTAACAATTAGCTATTTTGTACTAAAACGTGGTAGATTACGCAGATTACGGATGAAATAGGATGCTCAAAAATGATAAGATTATTTTTGGAAAAAATAGAATAATGATGGGGTGAAAAAATGACTTTACCATTTAAGGCAGTTGCTGTAGATATGGACGGCACGTTTTTAGATGATCGTAAGCAGTTTAATCACAAGGAATTTGATCAAATTTTGACTGAATTTGAACAACGAGGAGTACATTTTATCGTGGCTTCAGGGCGTCCTTATGTTAGATTGAAGCAGGACTTTGGCAAGTTTGCCAGCAGAATGGATTTCGTAACTTTGAATGGCTCGAGATTAATCATCAAGGGTCAAGAAGCTGGCAGTTATTTGCTTAATCGCGATGACGTTTTAAAGCTAATTCATGATGTACATGTGAAATATGGTGAAATGGCTACGATGGTTTTTGGCCGAGATATTGCATATTTGCATAGCAATGTTGAAAAAGATGAACGCGACTTTTTGGCTTACTTTGCTGGTAATAGCACTGTAATTAATGACTGGAATGACTTACCAGATAAGATTTATCAGATCACATTTGGAATGGACAGTTCTAAGGCTGCAGAAATTGAACGAGATTTTAATTCTAAGCACGATAACCAGATTTCTGCTTTTGCTTCTGCTACTTTTGCCATTGATGTTAACACACAAGGTGTTAATAAAGGCGCCGGATTAAAGCATCTCCTAGAAAAGATGGGGATGACAGGGGATGACCTGATTGCCTTTGGCGATGGGGGTAATGACATCGATATGTTGAAATTTGCCAAATATTCTTATGCAATGGCAAACGGTATGGACAAGGTAAAAAAGCAGGCGAAATATATTGCACCGGCCAATACGGAGAACGGTGTTTTCAAAGTTTTGCAAAAATATTTAGCTGAAGATAAAAAATAGCTTGTAAAATTAAATTAATATGATATAGTTTTAATTAACTTATAGAAATAGAGGAAATTGCCATATGATTCGTTTACTGAATCTCTAATATTTGATTTGTTGTTTAGCAAAATACTGTCTTTGCACCTTGTTTAGTGCACCCATTTTTTGCTTGCATACCAAGTATTAGCAGTAGATGAATTGAGGGTGGTTTTCTTTATCGAAATCAACCTTTATTTGTTGCACTGTTAATAGGATGTGAGCATCCAGAACAGTGCTTTTTCTTTGCGACAAATCATGTTAGAGATTTTTTTGCTGATTATACGTTTTTGTCAAAAAAGAATGAGGAAAATAATGGGTTTAAGAGATTATATTAAAGCTAACCGTCAGCGGGCAATGTTAGTTCTGTTTTTGATTACGCTAACGCAACTGACAACTACAATGTACACCTACTTAACTAGTCCGCAGTTAAATGCAATTGCAAGTGGTAAATTCGAACTGTTTTTGGAATTAATCTTTGTACAATTTTTAATTGGACAGGTCTGCAATGTCAGTTTTAATTGGGGAAGTTTACAAAATACCAAACAAACACAGACACTTTTTCATCAGGTAAGACAGCGAATTATACGACATTATTATCAGCAGCCTGAAGACAAAGTTTCAGAGATGGAAAATCATTTGGGAAATGACTTGCAGTTAGTGCAAGAGAGTTACTATAATGTTTACTTCTATTTTGTTTGTGACTTAATTTATATTATTTTAACTATTGGTACGCTGTTTACCTTTCATTGGATATTGGTTGTCTATACGTTATTAGTTACTTTGCTTGCAGTAGTAGTGCCGAAATTGACTGAAAAATATACCAATCGAGCAACTAAAGCTGTTTCTATCCAAAATAAGCAATTTTTGCAGTTGTTAGAAAAATGGTTCAAGGGTTTAGATGAGCTGCGACGCTACCAGAATAAAGTTGTTTTGAAAAAGGTGGTGGGACAACAGAGTCAGAAACTAGAGCAGAGTGAATATCAGCGAGATAAATTGCTACATTATACTAGCTTAGTGTCTGCGATATTTAATATAGCTGGTCGTGTTGGTGTTCCATTTATTGCTGGAATTTTGTTTTTCAATCATCAGGTAAATTTAGGAGCGATTCTGACAGCGGGATATTTTGCCAATGGAATTTTTTATAGTGTAGATAGTTGCGTGAACAGATATACGCAATTAAAATCAACGAAAACTTTGCGGGATGATCTGGCTAAATTGCAAAAGTGTTTACCAGAAAAAGGGTATGATTCTTTAAAACAAATCGCTACCGTTCAAATAAAAAGCTTGTCAGTACAATATCCAAATGGTGAAAGAATTACTTATCCTGACTTTGAACTGAAGAATGGTGAAAAGGTTTTATTGACTGGTGATTCAGGTACAGGAAAATCAACTTTATTAAAAGTTTTGTTAGGGCAAATTAAGCCAAGTACGGGTGAAGTAATCTATTGCGATAAAACAGGAAAAAAGATCAAACCTGATTTACGTCAATTAGGTTATTTGGCACAGGACTTATTGATCTTTCCTGGCAGTATTCAAGAAAATATTACTATGTTTAAGCCTAAGCTTAATAAAAAAGCTGTACAAGTGATTCATAAGACGGTTTTTGATAGTGATCAAGCGCGTTTGAAAAATGGGATAGAGACACAGCTTGATCCACAACAGGAATTGCTGTCTGGTGGACAGAAGCAAAAGGTAGTTTTAATGCGAGCGTTGTTGCATGAAAAGCCGATTCTGTACTTAGATGAAGCAACTAGTGCAATTGATCAACAAGCAACGACAAAAATCTTCCAAAACTTAATGCAAAGTAGAGCAACAATTTTGGCCGTTGCACACAATTTAACCGTAGAACAACGAGCATTGTTTGATCGTGAAGTTCACTTGGAGGGAAAATAATGAGTAGCAAAGAATTATTTAAACTTAATCCAATTAAATTCTGTCTGGCTATGGGACTACAGATTATTGCAGCAGTTGGCGAAGTAGTTGTAGCTTATGTGTTAACTTTGCAATTTGATGCTGCCAAAAATAGAAACTTGAGTTTATTTTTAACTTGGACATTAATCCAGCTGTCTAGCTATGTCATGGTATTCTTATTCTATAATTTGGCGGGAATCATTTGGCAAAAGTTGATTCAAAATTACCTTCATTTAATTCGGCAAGAACTAACAGATCATTATTTTGCCGATAGTCAAAAGCATGCGGTTAGTGCAGTGCAAAATCGGATGACTAATGATTTGAAACTGTTACATAATGACTATTTAGATTCGTTCCGCTATGTAGTAGGGATGCTAGCCGGTATTGTCGGTGTAGCCTTTAGCTTGGTGACTTTTCAGTGGAGTTTGTTAGTTGCTTGTTTAATTTTTGCCGCAATTCAGATTTATTTACCTAAATTACTGGATAAGCCATTACAAAAAGCTACTGAAAAGGTATCAGTAGCTAATCGAAAGTATTTGAAGACTTTAGGTGATTGGTTAATTGGCTTATCAGAAGTTCGTCGCTATTTGGCTAGCGATAAGCTTTTTAAGACTATTGCTGAAAATTCAGGACGCTTGGAAGCAGCAAATATTGAGAAGGAAAAAGTAGATCAGGAATTAGATTATCTGAATCAATTGGCTTATTCATTAGGAGATGTGCTAATCTTTCTTTTAACTGGATTTTTGGTAGTGAATAATTGGGCTGCTTTTGGTTTGATTGCCAGCATTGGCAACTTCAATGGAGCACTATTTGGTTCTTTGCAAGGAGTTGCTAATTATGGTGGAAGAATGCGAGCAACAAAGAAATTGCGAGAAGAGATTTTTGTAGCTAGAAAGAAAATTCAGTCTGAACAGAAAAGTAATTTAGAACAAGCGGTTAGTTTTTCAATCCATAATTTAGCTATCGATTTTAGAAACGGTGAGGCCGTGACTTTCCCAGATTTCCAAGTTAAAGCTGGAGAGAAAATTTTACTAACAGGTGATTCAGGTACAGGAAAATCAACTTTACTCAAATTGATTTTAGGTGAATTGCAAGCCAGTCGCGGCAAGATTCAATACTTTAATCAAAAGGGTGAAAAGATTCAACCTGATTTAGCTGAAATTGGCTATTTGCCGCAAGATCCAGTATTATTCCCAGTAACGATTGCTGAAAATATTACGATGTTCAATTCAAAACTGCTAAACCGAGTTAAATCAGCTATTGAAAAAGTTCAATTTGCAGGAGATATTGCTAAGTTTTCGGCTGGCATTGAGACTAAGATTGACCTTGATCAATTGAATGTTTCTGGTGGTCAGAGGCAGAAAATTGTTTTAGCTAGAAGCATGGTACACCAGAGTAAGTTGATTTTGATTGATGAGGCGACAAGTGCAATTGATCAGGCGGCTACGATGAAAATTTTGCGTCAGTTGACTAAGACGGATGCAACGATTGTATTCATTGCTCACAACTTTAATCAAGAAATGCATCAATTGTTTGATCGTGAAATTCATTTAAAGAAATAAAAACAAGCTCATAACCTCAAAGTTACAGGTTATGGGCTTGTTTTATTATAGCCAAATTTGTTCGAAAATATCTTCTTTAAAACCGCAAGTTAAATTACTGTCATCAACGACTAATGGCCGCTTGATTAACTTACCATTTTTTGACATCATATCTGCAGCTTCTTCAATCGTCATTGTTGGCACTTTTTCTTTCAAATTTTCTCTGCGGTAATCTTGACCGTGTGTATTGAAGAAATATTTTAGACCACGATCTTGATATTTGGTCATCCATTTTACCAAGTCTTCTTTTTTCGGTGGCTGTTCAACTAAATCTTGAAATTCGTAGTTGACCTGATGGTCATCCATCCACTTGCGTGCTTTACGTGAGGTAGAGCAACGTTTATAACCATAAAATTTAATCATTATTTTCCGTCCTTATTTTTGTAAAAATTTTCTAAAAAATTCAATTTCTTCATCATTGGCGATATCAGCTAATTCATCTTTTTGATCAACAAAGAACACATGACCGCGAGGATTGTCTTCATCACCATAGGACTTGCAGATGGCGTGAACACCGCGACCGAGCAAGAAGCCAAAGAGGGTAAATTGCATGTCATGCAAAAAATCTTTGTTAGCCGTGATTAAAAAAGTCGGCAAGAAATTGTGATTGATATATTTTTCAACGTCGAGTTGTTCATGATACTTGTTAACTGCATTTTTAGTGAAGTAGGCGCTAGCCATGCCATCTAAATTGCTTGGGGTTAACATGAAGGAAGCAGCACAATTCAAGCCGACAGCCCTAAATTTTAAGTTCAATGGTTTGTAAGAAAATAACTTGGCATAATCTGGATTAGTCAAAATAGTGACATACTGCTCAGCCATTTGACCACCGGCGCTGTCGCCAACGATAAAAACGTTGTTGCGATCTAGACGATATTCTTCAGCGTGCTCATCAACCCAATGCATGTAGCGATCAACATCGTCTAATTCATCAGGGAATTCCGCGTTTTCTGGTGCAAGACGATAGTTGGGATTGATGAAAGCAAAACCGCGCTTAGCTAAACCCATTCCATAATATTGGTAGATTTCTTTAGTACCATAAACCCAACCACCGCCGTGAATATTGATGATGACAGGGAAGGGAGCTTCGTGCTTTTTGGGTAAATAAACATCTAAAGTATGCCACTTTTCATCTGGACCATAAGGCAGATTATCAAGACGTTCAACTTCAGGGATGTCGTGAGGCAAGCCACTGTCACGTTTGGTGTCATGCTGATATGCACCATCTCTAAAGTCAGTAACAAACTTTTTGATTTTATCTTTAAGTTCCATAATTGTTCTCTTTTCTAGTAATTATCTATGTTAACTCAATTATACTTTAATTGAATTTGAAAAAATAAAAACTTTTTTGAAAAATCCTCTTGCATTTTAATTAACGTTTCCCTATAATAGTTTATGTTCTGTTGAGGACATACAAACATACAAGATGGTCTGGTAGCTCAGCTGGATAGAGCAACAGTCTTCTAAACTGTGGGTCGTGGGTTCGAATCTCACCCGGATCATAAATTAAGCCTGTAAGCATTGGTCTTACAGGCTTTTTACATACCTTAGGTATCTATGTGCTAAATTTTACTACAAAGACAATATTTTTTTACATTTGATATTGTATGATACAAATGTATGACAATTATTAACTTAATCTTACATTATTAGTGAATCAGTTGACTAAAGTTTGGAACGAGCTTATCCTAAAATTGATTTCCAAAAAATAGGATCGACAAGTGTGAACGACAACTATTTTTAACATTATCGGAGGAATTAAGATTGACTACAACCAAAAAAATCATTGTTAGATTGGCATGCGCGACTGTTCTTGGTACGGCAGGGGTAGCGCTGACACAAGTAAATAGACCACAAACTGCAGTTGTGAACGCTGCAACTACCTCTGTTGCAGCCCGCGCACTTGGAGTTGATGTTGCTAGTTATCAAAACGCTGACTTGTCAAGTCATGCGCAAGCTGGAGCACAATTTGCAATTGTTAAAGTTAGCGAAGGTACTTCCTATCGTAACCCTAAGGCATCAAGTCAAATTTCAACGGCTTTATCAAATAATATGATGCCAATGGCATATCACTTTGCTACTTTTAGTTCAAATGCAAGTGCTGCTGCTGCAGAAGCAAATTATGCAATTCAAACTGCACAAGCATTTGGACTACCTAAGGGCTCATATATTGCTTGTGACTATGAAACGGGCTCAGGCAATAACATTTATGGTGGTAAAACGCCAACGGCTAATGCAATTATTGCTTTTATGGACACTATAAAAAATGCAGGCTATAAGCCACTTCTTTATGCTAGTTCATCAGTTTTACAAAATAATATTGATACTAATAGTGTAATTGCCAAGTATCCTAACTCATTGTGGGTCGCTTCATACGCTATTTCAGGTAGAATTGATAGTCCAAACTTCAATTACTTCCCATCAATGAATGGCGTTTCAATTTGGCAATTTACTGATAATTGGAAGGGATTAAGCGTTGATGGAAATATTGCTGTTTTACCATTATCAATTGACGGTAATGTAACTTCCAACAATGGCGCAATTTCACAAGCTCCAGCTACCAGCAACACCAATTCTGCTAGCTCTTCAAATGCTTCATCAAATACTTCGAATAAGAGTACTTCATCAGATGATGATAAGGGTTCAGCAACTGCTGGCTATGTGATGAAGAAATCATATATCTATAATAAAAAGGGTGAGCGTCAAAGCGGCTACTATGCAGCTTATACTAATATTACTCATTATGGTGTAGTGACTCTTGATAATGGTAAGACTGCCTTAAACATGGGAAATGGTCGTTACATTATGGCAAGTAATGTTTTAGGTAATTCACGTGTACTTAAGCACAATGCTTATGTATATAATAACAAGGGAAACCGCGCTAACTGGAGAGTGCTTAGAAAAGGTACGCCAATTAAGACCTATGGTTCACGGATGCGCGTTAATGGTAAAAGCTGTTACCGAATCGGACGTAACATGTACGTTAAGTCGGCTAACTTTTAATTAAAAAATTGAATTTATCAAGAAGGAATTAAGCTTAAAGGTTTAATTCCTTTTTTCATGCCGTTTTTTGTATAATTAAAAGTATTCAGGAAACGCCTGAATTAATTAACTGATAGGGATGAAATAAACTTGAAAAAAAGAGTTATAGCAATAATATTGATGCTACTGACTTTAACGGGTTGTACTATAAAAAGTACTACGCCTAAGAAGGCTAAGTCGTCAGTTAAAACGGTTAAAGTCGATAAACAGCAATCTAAGGAAAAACAGGCTAAGTATCAAGTGATAGACCAAATTTGGCGAATTCAACAAGATGGCGTTGATATTTATGGTCATATATATCTACCACAGGGTTTAGCTGGTAAGAAGAAAGCAGTAATTTTGGCTCACGGATTGGCAGGAAATTACCGTGATCTAACCAGTTATGCTAAATATTTAGCTAGTCGTGGCTATGTTGCCTATACTTTTGATTTTCCTGGTGGAGCTAAGAATGGTCAAAGTAGTGGTGTAGATCAATTAAAGATGTCAATTTTTACAGAAGAAAAGAATCTACAGCTGGTATTAAATACAATTAAAAATAGGACTGATGTTGACCATAAACAAGTGTCTTTGCTAGGCGAGAGTCAAGGTGGAGCAGTTGCCGCAATGCTCGCAAGTAAATATCCGCAAGAAGTAAAGTCATTGATTTTGCTTTACCCTGCCTTTTCGATCACTGATTATGCGCAAGCGGCTTTTAAATCAGAAAAACAAGTGCCAGACAAGCTCAACCTATTTGGCTTCACAATTGGTAAGGCCTATTTTGAAAACTTGTTCAAGTATAACTTGTTAAAAGAAGCAACTAAGTATCATGGTCCAGTTTTAATAATGCATGGTACAAGTGACATGATTATTCCAGATTCTTATTCAATTAAGGCTAATAAAAAATTTAAGCACTCGAAATTATACTTATTTAAGGGTGCAGATCATGATTTTAAAGGTAAATATCATAGTCGAGCAGATACTTTAATTGATAAATTTTTGCAGAAAAATGGGAAATAAATAATGAAGAAGAAATACCTTGGTTTAGTGGCTTTATTAAGCCTATTGAGCGTTTTTGCTATTTGGGGTCAAAGCGTTAGAGCTGATGTTGATTATGATATTGATAATGTTAGAGCCATAGCAAGAGTTAATAAAGATGGTTCACTGACAATGCATCGAACAATTAAGTATTCATTTGATAGTGATGCTCGCGGCGTTTATTATAAGCAAAATCTGGCTGTAAAACAGAAGTTGAGCAACATTCAGGTTAAGGTCGATGGACAAAATATAAAAGCCGCAACAACGGGCAAAAATAATACGTATAAATTGCAAAAGCAGGGCAATTCTTATAATTTTAAGGTTTATCATCGAATTAAGGAAAATGATAAGGTTAAAGTTGAGTATTCTTATCTAATTCACCGGGCAATTACTAATTATCTTGATACAGCTGAGCTGAACTTTAAAATAGTTGGTAATGGTTGGGATACTGACTTAGATCATGTGCGTGCTGAAGTGATTTTTCCTGGGGCAGTTAAGGGGCTAAAAGCTTGGGCTCATGGGCCACTAAGTGGTTACACTCAGGTTTTGCCAAAAGAGGGCAAAATTATTATGACTGCTGATGATGTTGCAGGAGATAGTGGTGTCGAAGTACGTGCGATTTTTCCAACTACGGTAACTAGTGCTAATCAGAATATTGTTAAAGAAAATAAGAAAAGAGCAATTGAAAAACAAGAAGCAGCATTAGCAAAAGAAGCTAATCAGAAGCGTCAGCGTAAGCAGATGCTTAGTATAGGATTGATAATCATTTCAGTACTTGTCGGTTTTGTGGTGGTAATTAGAGGCTTTTTTATTAAAAAAGTTGGGGTTAAGCCAAAAATAGAGCGCGATTTAGTACATAATTATGAAATTCCAGATATATCACCTACTACTGCGCAAATTTTGGATAAAGCTGATAAACCAAATGTTAAAGCATTTGCAGCTTATTTGATGCAATTAGCTGGTAAAAATAAAATTAAGATCGAAAAATATCAAACTAAACATTTAAAGCGGACTAATTATCGAATTACTTTAGTAGATGATAGTGTTTTGACTGATGACCTGTTAGACTTTATTTTTAACAAAGTTGGTGATGGTAAGTCATTTACAACGAAAGATTTGCGGGATTATACTTCTAAAAAATTGGGTAGGCGTTTTGATAAATGGTGTGACGGGCAATATAAGCAAGTTGAGGATAAGGACTTGCTTGATAAAAAATATAAAAAGCAGCGTAGCAACTTCCGAACGGGGATGCTCATGGGAATGATTGCTAGCTTTGCGATCTGGGTAATTAGCTTAATGATGGCAAATAATATACCCAGTTTTGTGATAATAATTGGAATCATGATGATCGTCTTAGAAGTTGTTGCATTCATAGTGGGCAATTCTCGTTTAAGTATTTATACCCAAAAAGGTGCACTTGAGACAGATCAAGTTCGCGGCTTTAAGAAAATGCTAGACGATATTGGTCAATTCAAGATGAAAGACGTCGGTGATCTGATTTTATGGGAAGACATTATGCCGTATGCTGTAGCGTTTGGTCTATCCAAAAAGGTATTGAAGCAGCTTAAGATTGAATTTGCAGATGAATTAGATGCTGCACCAGTTCTGTTTTATAGTGGATTCTATAGTAGCAGTAGTGACAGTTTTGAGCATAGTTTTGAACGTAGCTTCTCTTCAGCCGTGTCTACTGGTTCATCTTCAGTTTCTGGAAGCTCAGGTGGATTTTCAGGTGGATCGTCTGGCGGCTTTGGTGGTGGCAGCGGCGGTGGTGCTTTTTAGTGAGAAATTTTTATACTATAATTAAACTAAAAAAGGAGGGCTAAATTATGCCATTTGTACATATTGAATTAATTAAAGGTCGCTCAGATGAGCAGATTACTAACTTAATGAAGGATGTTACTGAAGCAGTGCACAAGAATACTGGTGCGCCTAAGGAACACATTCATGTAATTATTAACGAATTAGGTAAGCATACTTATGGCCAAGGCGGCGAGTGGAGAGCTTAATAATTAGGAATTGTAGTAAAAGACGACTCGATTGTGAGTCGCCTTTTTATATAGTTAAATAGATAAACTTGTATTAGAGCCTTAAAGCTATGTGTGCATAAATGAATTATTTATTTAGAATCCCACATAATATAATGATGTTGATGTCTAGATATTTACGAGGAGGATTTGCCCTAGCTGGAGCTGCAAAGCTATTGAACTTTATGCAGCGAGCTGATGAAATGGATGCCGCACAATATAATCGTCGTGCGAATAAGATTAATAAAATGCATTTGTTACGAACAAAACCAGGTGCCGTTTTTATCTATAACAAACGTGGCCAAATTTTGAATAAAAAGTCAGGTTGGGTTCCAATGGGCACAATCTTGCGTCGACCAAAAGGCCTTTATACCATTAAGGGTAAAAAGTACTATTACTTTGGTAAAGGATTGTTCTTCCCAAAGAGTGGGACAGAACCCTATAGAATTCCTAAAAAGCATATAAGTACAGCAGGTGAAAATTTCGCTAATTGGTTCAATTGGCTTAGAACTCGATAAATAGAAAAATTAGGAAGCAGGCAATATAAAGATTGTCTGCTTTTTGCGTAAAAAATTTAATCACTAAAACGATCAATCAATTAACACTACTTCATAAAAATTAGTATAATTATGTTCGTTACTATTAGTAAGTTATACAATAAAAGTGGTGAGAATAATGTATGATTATCGAAATAATATCAAAATAATTTTAAATAAAACTGAGGCTGATGATAAAAGTCTCGAAAATAGTTTAAGTGCGATTAAAGCTATCCTAAATATGGCCGAAGATAATACAGCTGAAAAATCTGAGACTAAATCAGTAACTCAACCTAAGAATAAAATTGCAAATACACAATCAATTGCACAAAGAAATGCAGATTTAAAGCAATTTAAGCAATTATTGATTGGGCTGACAGCCTTAATTGAGACTCCAGGTGATGAAAAAGCTAAAAAGAGTTCACTTGATGCTTTACACAAGTTGACGTTTGTTCCAGGCGTTGGCAAGCGCTATGGCAATGTTTTGGGTAAATTGGATCAGGCAATTCAAAAATCTAAGACAACTAAAGAAGCTGTTAACAAGAAAATTTTTGAAGAAGCAATGAAGCCCAAAGAGCAACCTAAGCGCGATTATCGTAAAGGACGTCGCTATACTGTTATTCGGGCTTTATCAGGCTGTAATTTGATTAATGATAGTGGTCAAATTGTTTACCGTATTAAAGAATCACAAATTCACTCTTTGAATTTAAAGAGCGGTGACATAGTTGAAGCTATTGAAAATCGAGATAATCCAAATTATGAAGCAGAAGTCTTGCGCGTGGTGGGTTATCGCAAATTGCGCATGCGTGATTATGACCCAATCGAAGAATTCCGGTATGCTGTGGTCCGCGGCAAGGCCAATCAATTAGCTATCACTAGAAATATTAAGGGCGAAAAGTTGCGAATTCGCGGTAAGGATATCACGATTCCGGTTGATTCAAGTTATTATCAAGGTGAAAATATTCATCTTGAAGATGGTTCAATTGTAGATCTAGCTTGGTATACGGGTGATGTTCGCATTAAGAAAAATCCTGCTGAGGCAGTACAGATTCGTTGGATTTATCAAGTTGATCCGCCTAAGAAATCAGATCTGTCGTATCAAAAGAAAAATAAGTCAAAGAAAGAAGAAACAGAAGAGTTAACTAAACTCGATATGAACTTGCACTATCAACGGGTAGGAATTGCGATTGGTGATAATCAAAATGAAGGAATATTAGAAGGGATTGTTTCGCGCTATAATGGGATCCCAATTCCAATAGATGCTTTTGAAGGCAAGAAGAAGGTAATGGAACGGCAAATCAAAGACTTAGATATTGTAATCTTGATGACAGCTTATGCTGCTCATGATGCTACTTGGAATATTCAGGAATTCGCTTCAAAGTATGGTGTTAAATTTGCCGTTTCTTCATCTAAAGGTTACCGTTCTTTTGAGCGAGCATTATATCGAGCTGAAAATGGTTTACCTGCTTATGAAGGAACGCAATCAATCGATTATAAAGAAGTTAAAAATAAATAATTTGTTAATATTATTTTGTTTGCTTGAGCTGACAGATGATTTTTCGTTAAAATAGTACTAACTAAAAGAAAGGACGCTTAATAATGAAAAACATTAAACAACGTTCCTGGATGAGATGGTTGGTATTCTTAGCAGGACTTGAAATTATTGCAATATCAATCAATCTTTTTTATGGACCAATTAATATTGCAGCTGGTGGCTCAACGGGTATTTCTATTCTAGTCGATGCAGTCTGGGGAATTAATCGATCAATTACAGTGTTTGTAGTGAATGGCTTGATGCTGATTTTGGCGGCAATCTTTTTAGGCAAAAAGACTACCCAAAATATTGCATTAGGTAGTTTGCTCTTACCAGTTTTGATGGAAGTTACGCCTAGCTTTAAAGCAGTGAATAATGACCTACTAGCCGTAATTTATGGTGGTGCATTAATGGGACTTGGAGTTTCGCTACTTTATCGCGTTAATGCCTCAAGTGGTGGGACAACAATTCCGCCGATGATTCTGAAGAAATATTTTTATTTAAATCCTGCAACTACACTTTTATGCATTGATATGGTAATTATTTTCTTGAACATTTTTGTCGATGGTTGGAATGCTTTCTTCTTAGCAGCATTTTCTCAAGTGGTAACTGCCATTACGATGCGCTACGCGGAGACCGGTTTTGATAAAAAGTATCAAGTCAGAATTATGAGTAATTCAGATTTAAACCGAATTCAAGATATGCTTAAAGAAGATTATCAAGGCCTGACGATTTATGATGTTATAGGTGGATATAGCGACGAAAGCAAGCGTCAATTATTAATCGTAGTTGATCCACGTGAATATGGGCCACTTATTTCTAAAGTACATGAGATCGATCAGGATGCGTTTATCATTACCGAAAATGTTGCAAAAGTGCATGGCGGTCAATGGCGAATGTAAAAAAATAATTGATCTTAGTCTAAAAGCGTTGTATGATATAAGAGTTGTATTTGTGGAGACCTCCACATCTGCAACCGCACGGCTTGAGGTTAGAAGTCTTCTTATGTAAGAAGCACCCCAGTTCGGCGAGTCTAAGTATTTTTTTCGGAGGTGTACAAATGTACGCAATTATTAAGACCGGTGGTAAGCAATACAAAGTTGCAGAAGGCGATAGCGTATTTGTAGAAAAGCTTGATGCTGAAGAAGGTAGCTCAGTAACTTTTGACGAAGTTATCCTTGTTGCTAATGGCGATGACGTTAAGGTTGGTACTCCATTAGTAGATGGTGCTAAGGTAACTGCTAAAGTTGAAAAGCAAGGCAAGGAAAAGAAAGTTGTAACTTTCAAGTACAAGCCTAAGAAGCACTCACACAGCAAGTATGGTCACCGTCAACCTTACACTAAGGTTACAGTTGAAAAGATTGAAGCTTAATTCAGAGGTGAAATGAATATGAACATTTTAGGTATGAAATTATACGCTCACCACAAGGGTGGTGGTTCTACTGCCAACGGTCGTAACTCAGCTGGTCGTCGTTTAGGCGCCAAGGCTGGTGACGGTCAAACTATCCACGCAGGTACTATTATTTACCGTCAACGTGGTACTAAGATTCACCCAGGCAAGAACGTAGGTCAAGGTGGAGACGACACTTTATTTGCACTTGTTAACGGCGTTGTTAAATTTGAACGTCTTGGCAAGTACAAGAAGCAAGTTTCTGTATACCCAGCTGAAGAAGCTAAGTAATTCAGAGATTAACATGAAAAGGCGAGTAGCATAAGCCACCCGTCTTTTTTTATGGCTTTTTCCGCCCAGAAACATGTATAATTAAACCAATATCATACAAAAAGAGGGTCTCTGAGATGGAAAATAGGCAAGAATTATTATCCTTAATTAACCAGCGAATTGAGCATGTAACTGATTTAATTAAAGAAGCAAATGCAGATGCATTGATTATTTTTAATCAAGCTAATTATCGATATCTAACCAATTTTACAGGGGAAGAAGCACAATTAATTTTGACTGCTAGTGGCGAACGAGTACTTTTATCAGATTCTCGTTTTGCTGGACAGATTAAAGCACAAGCACCTGGCGAAATGGATGTTGTAATGAAACATTCTAGTGATTATGAAGAACTTACTAAGGCCTTGAAAAAAATGGACGTCAAGAGGGTCTTAGTTGAAGGTGAATTCGTTTCAGCGAGTGAATATGAAAAACTTAAGCAACTAAATCCAGAACTTGAATTTGTGATGGTTGAAGAATTGGTTGAACGAGTACGTAATATTAAAGATGATCTTGAAATTGCAGCATTGCGCAAAGCAATTGATATTTCAATGGAAAGCTTTAAAGGTATTTTGCCGATGATTAAGCCTGGCGTTAAAGAACGTGCAATTGGTGCTAAATTGGACTACCTATTTAAAGTTAATGGCGGCGATGGCCCTGATTTTGATACAATTGTAGCTTCCGGTGTGCGTTCGGCTTGGGCTCATGGCGTTGCTAGTGACAAAGAATTATCCGAAGGCGATATGATTGTCATTGACTTTGGTAGTTTTTATCACGGTTATGCGGCAGATATTACTAGAACTGTTTCATTAGGTGAAGTTGATGCTGAAATGCATAAAATCTATGATATTGTACATGAAGCACAACGCCGTGGCATTGCCGCGGCAGTTGCAGGTAATACTGGATATGATGTTGATAAAGCAGCACGTGATTATATTACAGAACAAGGTTACGGTCAGTATTTTGGACACGGTATCGGTCACGGCATTGGTCTTGAAATTCACGAATTGTGTCAACCAGCTTTACCTTTTAGAACTACTAAATTGGTCAATAATATGGTTCATACTGTAGAACCAGGAATCTACTTGCCAGACAAGGGCGGTGTTAGAATCGAAGACGATATTTTGGTCCATGATCAAATGCCTGAAACTTTATCCACTTTGCCAAAGGATGAATTGATTTCCCTATAATAGCTATTTAATTTATCGTATTTATGGTAAAAACGCTTCAAGATTGGTAAGATAATAATTGTAGAAATGAGGGACTTAATATGACAATGATTTCAGTAAACGAATTCAAGAATGGCTTGACTATTCAATACAACAACGATTTATGGCGCATTGTTGAATTCCAACACGTAAAACCAGGTAAGGGTAGTGCCTTTGTACGTTCAAAGCTTAAGAGTTTGAGAACTGGTGCTGTACAAGAATATACTTTCCGTTCAACTGCTAAGGTTGAAACTGCAGACATTCAAACTAAGTCAATGCAATACTTGTACAATGATGGCTCAAGTTATGTATTCATGGATACTTCTACTTACGATCAATTAGCAATTCCAAATGAACAAATTGGCGATGAAGCTAATTACTTATTGGAAAACATGATTGTTAACGTAGTTATGCACGAAGGTGAAACTTTAGGTATCCAATTGCCTAACACGGTTGATTTGAAGGTTGCTAAGACTGAACCTAACATCAAGGGTGATACTTCATCAGGTGGTGGTAAGCCAGCTACTATGGAAACTGGTTTAGTAGTTAACGTACCATTCTTCATTAACGAAGGTGACGTTTTAACTATTAACACTGCTGATGGTACTTACGTATCACGTGCAAATAAGTAGTTTATTTGAGGTAACAAAATGGCAGATAGTTCAAAAATTCTTTTAAGTGGTGAAGAAAACAGCGAGCAAATTAAAATTGATCCAAGTGTTCTAGAAGTTATTTTGGGTATTGCTGCAGAAAAAGTTGATGGTGTTGCCGGAATGCGCGGCAGTTTGAAATCAGGCTTAAACTGGGTTTTCGGTCGTGAAGATCATGGTAAGGGCGTAAATATTAGTGTTGATGACGATAATAAGCTAATTGCTGATATTTATGTTTATCTTGAAAGCGGCGTTAACGTTCCTAAGGTTGCAATGACGTTGCAAAAGAAGTTGAAGGCACAATTATTGCAAATGACTGATCTTGAGCTGAAGGCAATCAACGTTCATGTTGTCGGTTTAGTTTTCCCAGAAGATGAAAATACTGACCAGACTACATCAGAGCTGTTTCCGGAGGACGAAGAAGAAAAATAATGAACCAACACGAAAGTCGAAAAGTTGCTATGCAAGCCGTTTATTTGGCTAATCAGGAGCCAGATTTAACTGCCGAAGAAGTTGAAGCAAAAGTCGTTGCAACGCTTAATTTAAAACAGCTTTCTGCCTATTCTAAGAAGTTAATCGAAGGCGTACTAGAAGATCGCAAAAATTTACAGTCTGAACTAACTAGTCATTTGAAAAAGGGCTGGCGTCTTGAACGTGTAAGTCAAACTGTGGTAGCTATCATGGAAGTCGCTTTGTTTGAAATCAATCATAGTGATGAGATTGATGCTAAGGCAGCAGTTAACGAAGCTTTAAATTTATGTGACGAATTTGCTGAGCCTAAAGAGAAACCATTTATTAATGGGATGTTAGCAAACTTTGTTAAATAGCGATGAATAGCCGGCAGTTTTGCCGGTTATTTTTTTATAAAGGAGAACGGGCTTTATGGGAAAGATTCTTGATGGTAAAGCATTTGCAAATGAATTAGGGCAAAATCTTAAAGAAAAAGTTAAGAAATTAAAAGAAGAGGGAATAACGCCACATTTTTGCGTAATAAATATTGGGGATGATCCTGCTAGCAAGATTTATGTTCGAACAAAAAAGCGGCGGGCTGAAAAGATGGGAATTATCCAGGATATTTATCAAATGCCCGCTGATACTAAACAGGAAGAAGTTTTAGCATTAATTGATAAGCTAAATGCTGATCCTGAGATTAACGGCTTGATGGTACAGTTGCCAGCACCTGAACAGATTGATGCAGATGCCTTGTTAAAAAGGATTGACCCTAATAAGGATGTCGACGCCTTAACGCCTGCGAATATTGGTCAACTTTGGATGGAAAATCACTTTGTTGAACCGGCTACTGCAGAAGGCATTATTGCTTTATTGAAACATTATCAAATTACGCTGGCTGGTAAGAGAGTTGTAGTTATTGGTCGAAGCAATATCGTAGGCAAACCAGTAGCGGCATTAATGTTAGAGGAAAATGCTACTGTTACTGTTTGCCATTTGTATACTAAAAATCTGGCTGAAATTACACGACAAGCCGATATAGTAGTTTCAGCAACAGGACAAGCATTTTTGGTAACTGCAGATATGGTTAAAGATGGGGCAGTGGTCGTTGATGTGGGCATGAATCATGTTAATGGCAAATTAGTCGGAGACGTTGACTTTGATAATGTTAAAGAAAAAGCCAGCTATATTACTCCGGTTCCTGGCGGTGTAGGTCCTCTTACAGTACAATTCTTAATGGAAGCAGTTGTTAAATTGACTAGGAGACAAAATGGCCGAGAATAAATATTTAACGGTTACTGATTTAAATTATTATATTACGCAAAAATTTAAGAATGATCCTTACCTGCATAAGGTCTTCTTACAAGGTGAATTGTCCAACTTCCGTTATCGGCGTAATTCGCACCAGTATTTTTCACTAAAAGATGAAAAATCTAAAATTAATGTGGTGATGTTCCGTTCCTTCTTTGATAAGGTGAAATTTAAACCAGAAGAAGGAATGAAGGTTTATGTGGTTGGGTATGTCAGCGTGTATGGCCCACAAGGATCATATCAGTTCTATGCTGAACAAATGGAACCGGCAGGATTAGGTGCCTTATATGAGCAATTGAAGCAGTTGCAGGCCAAATTAGCCAAAGAAGGTCTGTTTGATCCAGAGCATAAGAAGAAGTTGCCTCATTTTCCTGATCGAATTGCAGTAGTTACTAGTGCTTCTGGGGCAGTTATTCACGATATTATGGTTACAGCTAATCGACGTTTCCCGCATGCTGAGATTGATTTGTATCCTGCGCAAGTCCAGGGTGATACTGCAGCGGATTCATTAGTGAGAGCAATGCGCCAGATTGCCGCTCAAGGCGACAAGTATGATGTCATGATCATCGGTCGTGGTGGTGGCTCACTAGAAGATTTGTGGCCATTCAATGAAGAAGAGGTTGTGCGGCAAGTTTACGCAATGCAGATGCCAGTAATTTCTTCAGTTGGTCATGAGACGGATACTACCTTGTGTGATTTGGTGGCCGATGCGCGTGCAGCAACACCAACTGCTGCAGCAGAATATGCTACGCCTAATACATTGGACGAAATTGCGCATATTAAGCAATTAACCAGCCAGTTGGTAGCTAGCATGCAAAATATTATTCGTTCGAAACGTGAGCGCTTAAGTCGGGTGCAGAATTCTGTCATCCTGCGCGAGCCGACTAGACTGTATGATCAGCAGATTCAACAAGTTGATCAATTAAAACAAAGGCTGCAAAATAGTATGCAAAATCGGTTGACCCATTCTGTCCAAGGTTATCAACTGTTGAAGCAGCGTTTGTTTAGCGTTAGTCCAGATAAGAGAATCGGCCAGATGCAGCAACAAGAGCATTTTTTACAGCAACGACTGATTGATAATATGCAGCACTATTTGAAAAATAAACGCAATAGTTTTACCCAAGTAATGCAGCAGTTGGATGACTATAGCCCTTTGAAGACGCTAGAGCGAGGTTTTGTTTATTCAACTGATGAACAAGGGAAAACCATTAGTTCTGTGAAACAAGTTCAAAAGGATGATCATTTGCGATTGCATTTTAAAGATGGACAAGTTGACGCAGTGGTTACAAAGGTAAAGGAAGAACAAAATGGCAGTGAAGAAAAATAATTTTGAAGAACAATTAACTAATTTGGAACAAATCGTGCAAAATTTGGAAAACGGAAATGTTCCGTTGGAAGATGCCCTAAAAGAATTTCAGGAGGGCGTAAAGATTAGCCGTGATTTAGAAAAGAAGCTCAACAGTGCTGAAGAAACTGTGGCTAAGTTGATTGATAGTGACGGCACAGAACACAAATTAGATCCAAATAACGCATCAGCACCAGAGGAATAAATATGACAGCATTTACTTATTTTAAAGATGAATGGACCCCAGTAATTGATGATTATCTGGCTAAGCATTTGGCTAGTGAGGTTGAAGATCAAAAGATCAGTCAGATTATGGCCTACTCAGTGATGGCTGGCGGCAAGCGCTTGCGTCCGTTATTGTTTTTAGCTACGTTAAATGCTTTAGGCAGAAAGATTGAAGAACCTGAAATTATGATTGCCTGCGGGATTGAACTGATTCACACTTATTCCTTGATTCATGATGACCTGCCTGCCATGGATAACGATGACTATCGGCGCGGTAAGCTGACTAGCCACAAAAAATGGGGCGAGGCTGAGGCAATTTTAGCTGGGGATGCGCTCTTGCCGATGGGAATTCAATGGATTGCGGAAGGCAGTAAGTCGGCGAAATTGGTAGATTTAATTACCAAAGCAGTTGGCCCTAATGGGATGGTTGGCGGTCAATATTTGGATATTGATTCAACTAACAATGCTAGTGTTGCGGGTGATGCCAAGTTTATCAATAAGATGGAATGGCTGAAGACCGGTTGCTTAATTCAGGCTAGCGTTGAGATGGCTGCAGTTTATGCAGGAGCTAGTGATATTGAACAGGTAAAATTAGTCGATTTTGCCAAAATTTTTGGTCGTTCATACCAAATCTATGACGACTTGGTTGATGTCGTTGAAACTAGTGCAGAAGCTGGTAAGGCAACCCACAAAGATCAAGCTGAAGGTAAAAACAATACTTTGACTTTATTGGGAATTGACCAAAGCCGCAAAGAATTAACTGATTTGATCAAGCAGGCACAAGATGATTTGCATGGGCTCAAAGGCGAAGTACTTGCTGGCTTCTTAGATCTTTATCAAAAGGTGTTATAAATGGCAAAACAAAGAGCAGATATTTTATTAGCAGAACAAGGAATTTTTCATTCTCGTTCAGCTGCCCAAAGAGCGATTATGGCGGGGCTGGTTTCTGATCACAATCATCAACGAATTGATAAGAGCGGGACTAAGTTTCCTGAAGGGGAAA
Source organism: Lactobacillus sp. UMNPBX12 (assembly GCF_002553955.1). NCBI lineage: Bacteria > Bacillati > Bacillota > Bacilli > Lactobacillales > Lactobacillaceae > Lactobacillus > Lactobacillus sp. UMNPBX12. Next base: position 56,482 of record NZ_PCYY01000007.1, on the reverse strand, counting down.
AGTTTTACGTGAAAGATGATGGTAAGAAATATGTTTCGCGTGGCGGCTTTAAACTGGAAAAAGCTCTTAAGGTCTTTGACATTGATTTAACAAATAAAATTTGTTTAGATATTGGTGCATCAACTGGCGGTTTTACTGATGTTGCTTTACAAAACGGTGCTCAGATGGTCTATGCCTTGGATGTTGGCTACAACCAGTTAGCTTGGCAATTGCGGGACGACCCGCGTGTAGTGGTGATGGAAAAGCAGAATTTCCGCTATTCGAAGCCGGAAGATTTTGATCAAGGACTGCCAGATTTTGCAATGACCGATGTGTCCTTTATCTCGTTAGATTTGATCATGGCACCGATGTATGCAATTTTGAAGAATCAATGTGATGCCGTTTGTTTGATTAAACCACAATTTGAAGCTGGCCCTGAGAATGTCGGTAAACACGGTATTGTTCATGATCATGAAGTGCACAAGGCGGTAATCGAGCACACCATGCAAAAGGCATTGGAGATCGGCTTCAATGTTTTAGGCGTTGATTATTCACCCATTAAAGGTGGCAAAGGCAATATTGAATTTTTGATTCATTTACAAAAAGACGAAGCAAATGGTGGCCGCAACTTATGGCAAGGGAGCCCAGCTGAAGTGGTTGAGCGCGCCGTAAGTGGTCTATAGGAGTGAAGCTATGCTAGTTGAGCTGGATATCAAAAACTTTGCAATTATAAAAAGCTTAAAAGTTCGTTTTCAAGAAAAAATGACGGTGATCATCGGTGAAACTGGTGCGGGTAAGTCAATTATTATTGATGCGGTTTCACTATTAATGGGTGGTCGTGGTCAAAAAGAAATGATTCGTTCAGGTGAGCCCAAGTCAATTATTACCGGCTTGTTTGAATTGGATAATCAAAAAGAGAAAATTGCGGAATTATGTGATCAATATGGATTGCCCCATGATGATGATCAATTAGTAATTAGTCGTGAATTAGCAGTAAAAGGCAGAAATGTAGTTCGCATTAATGGTCAACTAACTACAATTAATGTTTTACGCGAAATAGGTAACTATTTAGTCGATATTCACGGCCAGCATGATCAGCAAATTTTGATGGATCAGGACCGGCAGATTGACCTAGTTGATAATTATGCCCCTGCTTCTTTTAAGGCAGATTTAGCCACTTATCAAACTGATTATGCTCAATGGCAAAAGCTAACCAGTCAATTGCGGCACCTGCGTCAAGATGCCCAAGAATTAGCTCAGAAGCAAGATATTCTGCAGTTTCAGAATAATGAATTGGAAGCAGCCGACCTTGAGGATCCACAAGAAGATGAGAAACTTGAGGAAGAATATAACGAACTAAATAATTATCAAAAAATTGCGGATACGGCGAATTACTTCATGCAATTGTATGATGACGATGAGCATGGAATTGCGACTTTATTGGGGGATGCCCAGAATGCTGCAACTGATTTAACTGAATTTGGTTCAAAATTTAAGGATTTTGCTAAGACAGTTGATGATGGAGTTTATGCTTTAAATGATGCCCGTAGTGAATTGTCTAACTTGATGGATGCGATGGACTTCGATGAGGAACGTTTCCAATATGTAACTAATCGGTTAGATACTCTAAATTCATTGAAGAAAAAATATGGTCCGACCTTGGCTGATGTGTTTGCTTTTTATGAGAAAGTACAAAAAGAACTCAGTCAGTTTGAGACTGGTGGTCTTGATGAAGAAAAGCTGCAGGCAGAGGTAGCCAAGATTGAAGAAAAATTGACTAAAGAAGCCCGTAGCTTGCACTTGATTCGCGAGAAAGTTGCCCATTCACTAGAAGAGCAAATCAAGCAAGAACTGGCTGATCTCTACATGGAAAAAGCTCGCTTTTCTATTAATTTTGATGAAACAAAGACATTTACCGATAAGGGAACTGATGCGATTGTTTTCTTAATTGCACCTAATCCAGGTGAAGATTTAATGCCATTAGTTAAAATTGTTTCTGGTGGTGAACAATCAAGATTGATCTTAGCTTTGAAGGCAATCTTCAGCCGAGTTGAACCAGTGGGTACCATGATTTTTGACGAAATTGATACGGGAGTTTCTGGCCGAGTATCGGCTGCTATCGGGAAAAAGATGCACTCAATCGGTCGCAACAAGCAGGTAATTGCAATTACGCACTCACCACAAGTGGCTGCCGCGGGTGATCAACGCTACTTGGTAGCTAAGCAAGTAAAAGATGGTTCAACCTTTACTCAAATAGGCCCACTTAGCAAGGAAGAAACCATTACAGCGATTGCACAGATGATGGCTGGACAAGATGTAACCGATGCAGCAAAGAAGAATGCTGCAGATTTGATTAAGAGTATTAAAGATGACTAGTATTAGTAAATTTTGGCGTGATTTTTGTGTAGAACATCAAGTAAGTCCTACAGCATTAGAAGGTGCTTTTGCTTTTGGAGCTAATAGCCGGGATGCAGATATTCTTAGTGATTTGGTCAAAAGTGGAATTAAGACGGCAACGACTAGCCTGTATTCTGCGCAAGAAGATGTACCGGTTGTAGGGATGTACGCAATTGTTTTAAATGGACGAAATGAACCAGTTTGTGTGATTCAAAATAAGACTGTTGAGATTATGCCATTTAAAAATGTCTCAGCTGAGCATGCCTATTTAGAAGGCGAGGGCGATCGCTCATATGAATCTTGGCGTAAAGTACACGAGAAATTTTTTGCGCGCGAATGTCAAGAACTGGGACGAGAGTTCACAGATGAAACTGAAGTAGTGTGTGAGACATTCGAGAAAATAATTTAGTAAAGGAGCAGACGATTTTGTCTGTTTTTTTGTATGCAAAGAGAAAACTTGAAAAAGAAACAATTTTAGTGCAAACTAGATATATTACAAGTTAAGAGGAGTTCAGCATGGCAGATAAAGGTTTATTACTTGTGCTTTCTGGTCCTTCCGGCGTTGGTAAAGGAACTGTTAAAAGCGCGATTGTTGAAAACAAAGTCTTTCCATTTGAATATTCAGTTTCAATGACTACGCGTCAACCGCGACCAGGTGAGGTTAATGGCCAAGATTATTTTTTTGTTAGTGAAGATCGCTTTCAAGAGGCTATTAAAAATGGTGAGTTGTTAGAATATAATAAATATGTCGGTCACTATTATGGTACACCTCTTGCACCAGTGAAGAAGATGCTTCATGATGGCAAAGATGTTTTACTTGAGATTGATGTTAATGGGGCACAAAAAGTACGTGAAAAGATGCCCGATGGCGTGTTTATCTTTTTAACCCCACCAGATCTACATACGTTACATTTGCGTTTGGAACACCGTGGCACCGAGTCAGAAGATGTAATTCGTGGTCGAATTAAGCAAGCGCGCAATGAAATTTTGGAGATGGAAGACTATGATTATGCAGTAGTTAATGATACAGTAGCTAATGCAGTTGATCATATTAAAGCGATCGTCGATGCAGAACATGTCAGTGTTAAACGTGTAATTGATGACTATCGTAAGATGGTCAAGGAGGATTAATTATTATGAGAATTACTTACCCATCAATTGATAAATTATTGTCACGTGTTGATTCACGCTATTCATTATCTGTTCTTGCCGCTAAGAGAGCACATGAACTTGAAGCTGGTGATCCACCAACTTTGGAACATTTTAAGTGTGATAAGGCTGTTGGTAAGGCACTTGAAGAAATTGCTGCTGGTAAAGTTACTGTTGACCCAGCTCATGCCGAGGTTAACCTCGAAGATTAATTTATTGACCTTCATCCTTTGGGGTGAAGGTCTTTTTTACAGGTGATTAAATGATTGCTCAGGTTATTGTTGATGTAGCTGCACGGCAAACAGACCGTATTTTTGAATATCATATTCCAACAGAATTAGAAAAGGATATTGCGATTGGATCAAGAGTAGTTGTTCCATTTGGTCCTCGTAAAGTGCAAGGTTTTGTGGTGGGGATCACTGATCAAAGTGAATTTAAAGGTAAACTTAAGGATTTGCTAGTTGTGGTAGATGAGATGCCACCGCTTACGCCAGAGTTGGTAAAGTTATCTGCTGATTTAGCAAAAAATATTTTTTCTTACCGAATTAAAATTTTACAAGCGATGCTACCTTGGGTAATGCGAGCAAATTATCGCAAATTGCTAGTGCCAGCTAATGATAGAGCTGCCAAAATGCCGCTGTTTCAGGGTGATCCAATTGATTTAAATAAAATTACGGATCTGGCAGAGATTAAGCAATTCCGCAAATTATTGCAAGATGATCAAGCAAAGATTGAGTATGTGGTAGAAAATCGAGCCAAGAAGAAAAAAGAAAATCAATATGAACTAGCATTAAAAAAAGAGGAATATCCCAAAATTTACAATACTTTACGTCAAAATGCGGTAAAGCAAAAAAAGTTATTGATGGATATCATTGATAATGCAGCGGATTATCCCAAAAGCCAAAGCCAGCTAGAAAAACAGCTTGGATTGACGGCGGCGAGTTTGAATTCTGCGATTACCAAAGGTTGGTTGAATAAAAAAAGTGTTGAGGTTTATCGCGATCCGTTATCCGGATTTGATGACGGAGAACATAAAACAGCGGTTACCTTAAATGGTGAGCAGCAAGGTGCTTTGAACCAGATCACCCAAGCAATTGAACAGCGCCAGGCTGAGACTTTTTTGTTGGAAGGGATTACTGGTAGCGGGAAGACTGAAGTGTATTTACACGCTATTAGCAAGGCTCTTAAACAGGGGCGAAATGCATTAATGCTGGTGCCAGAAATTTCCTTGACGCCGCAAATGGTTCGTCAGGTTAAGGCACGTTTTGGTCAAGAGGTAGCCGTTTTACATAGTGCCCTATCTGAGGGAGAAAAATATGATGAGTGGCGCCGAATTCGTCGTGGCGAGACTAAGGTGGTCGTTGGTGCTCGGAGTGCAGTTTTTGCTCCACTAGATAATATTGGTTTAATCGTGATCGATGAGGAACATGAGTCTTCATATAAGCAAGAAACCGATCCACGTTATAATGCACGTGATGTGGCTATTTGGCGTAGTAAATTTCATAATTGTCCGTTGGTTTTAGGAAGTGCAACACCATCGTTGGGTAGCCGTGCACGCGCCCAAAAAAATGTCTATCATCTTTTACGGTTAACTGAAAGGGCTAATCAAAAGAAATTGCCTAAAGTTAATTTGATTGATCTAAAGCACGTGCAGTTTGCTGGTGGTCAATTTGATTTATCTGTTGAGCTAGTAGATGCAATAAAAAAGCGTTTGACAAAAAAAGAGCAGGTTATTTTAATGCTCAATCGACGTGGTTTTGCTAATTTTATGCTTTGCCGTGAATGTGGTTTTGTATTAAAATGTCCTAACTGTGATGTTTCTTTAAATTTGCATAAGGATACTAACAGTATGCAATGTCACTATTGTGGTCATACTGAGCCAGTGCCCACACGTTGTCCTAATTGCCAAAGCTCGCAAATTCGTTTTTTAGGTGCAGGTACACAGAAGGTACAAGAAGAATTAGAAGAGCTTCTGCCTGGTGCACGAATCTTGCGGATGGACGTTGATACAACTAGAAGAAAGGGTAGCTATAAGAAAATTCTAGATGCCTTTGGTGCTCATGAAGCTGATATTTTGTTAGGTACGCAAATGATTGCTAAAGGATTAGATTTCCCTAATGTAACTTTAGTTGGAGTAATCAATGCCGATACAGGATTATGGCTTTCTGACTATAATGCTTCTGAAAAGACTTTTGAATTATTAACTCAAGTAGCTGGCCGTGCAGGTCGTGCTGATAAGGAAGGAGAAGTCTTAATTCAAACTTATAATCCAGAGCATTATGCTATTCAACTAGCTCAAACTCAGGACTACGAACGATTTTATGGCTATGAGATGAATATGCGGCATGCTGGTAACTATCCACCATATTTTTATACCGTGCTGATTTCCATTGCTGCTAAAAAAGAACAGAATGCAGCTCGTGAGGCTTTTAGGATTAAGAGGTATTTGAATGAGCACTTGCATGAGCCAACGATTATTTTGGGACCAACGCCAAGTGCAATTTCTCGTGTAAAAAATCAATATTATTATCAAATACTGGTAAAATATAAAAAAGAACCAAATTTAAATGAATTATTACACCATGTTCAAGATTCCGCACAGGAAGCTAAGAAATATGGTTTAAGTATTTTTATTGATAATGAACCAGAGAGAATTATGTAAGGGGATGCTTTAATGACATCAATAATATTTATGGGAACACCGGAATTTTCAGTTCCAGTACTTGAAGGGTTAATTGATGAAGGCTATGAGATTAAAGCCGTGGTCACTCAACCTGATAAAAAGGTAGGACGTAAGCAGAAAATTACTAAGTCACCAGCCAAGATCGCAGCAGAAAAGCATGATTTGCCAATCTTTCAACCGGTTAAGTTGTCTGGATCAGACGAAATGCAGAAATTAATTGATATGCATGCAGATTTGATTGTAACTGCAGCATATGGGCAATTTTTACCAACTAAGTTTTTGAATTCGGTTAAAATTGCGGCAGTTAATGTTCACGGCTCACTTTTGCCTAAATACCGTGGCGGTGCACCAATTCAATATTCACTAATTAACGGTGATAAAGAAACTGGAATTACCATTATGGAAATGGTTAAGAAGATGGATGCTGGTGATATTTATGCTCAAGAAGCAATTAAGATTGAGCCTGATGATAACGCTGGCACTTTATTTAGTAAATTATCAATTGTTGGGCGGGACTTATTGCTTAAGACTTTACCAGCAATTATTGATGGCTCAATTAAAAAGGTTCCACAGGATCCAGAAAAGGTCGTCTTTTCACCTAACATCACTAAAGAACAAGAAAAGCTTAATGTTGATATGACAGCAGAAGAGGCCAACGATATGATTCGTGCTTTGAATCCAGATCCTGGTGCTTATTTGATGATTGAAGGCAAACGTTTCAAGATCTGGAAGGCAGAAATTGCATCTGATTCATCAAGTTTAAATGCCGGCTCTGTTGTTGCTAACAAAGGACGTTTTGCCATTAGTTTTGCTGATAATTCAGTACTTAACTTACTTGAAGTTCAACCAAGTGGCAAAAAGAGAATGGACATCAAGAGCTTTTTAAATGGTCAAGGTAGTAAGTTTGTCCCAGGTGAAGAAATTGTCGATCGATAAGAGTGCACGTGCAGTCAGCTTAGAGACATTGATCAAGGTCTTAGATCAAGGCTCCTATTCTAATATTAGTTTGAATAACAGCTTAAAGCACTCTAACTTGTCAATTGCAGACCAAAATTTAGCTACTAATATTGTTTATGGCACGATTCAGTATCGATTGTTTTTAGAATATCAGTTAAAAGGCTTAGTTAGGACAAAACTGACCGAAAAATATATTAAGCCATTATTGTTAATGTCACTTTACCAGTTGATTTTTTTGGATAAAGTGCCTGATCGTGCTGTACTTGATGAGGCTAATAAACTTGCTAAGCAATATGGCAAGCGACATTCAGCTGGCTTTCGGTTGGTAAATGGGATTTTGCGTTCGTTTACTAGGCGCGGGGTGATTTTACCAGCTGAAAATAATCCAGTTAAATATTTAAGTGTCAAAGAAAGCGTACCTGAATGGTTAGTTCAATATTTAATTGATAACTGGGGCCTAGACAAAGCAAAATCAGTTTTAAACAGTATTAATGAGCCAGCTAAAAACAGTGTACGTATTTCAAAGTTGGCAGATAAAGAGCAAGTTTTTGCCCAGTTAGAGCGGGATAACTATCAACCACAATGGTCTAAGTTATCAAGCGATGATGTGATTTTGAGTCACGGTGGCATTAGCGAAAGTGATTTGTTTGAAGAAGGCAAGTTAACAATTCAAGATGAGGCTGCCAGTTTAGTTGTAGAGGCTTTTGACTTTGAACAAGATGAGCATGTGCTTGATGCTTGTTCTGCTCCCGGTGGGAAAACCGTGCAAATTGCCGAAAGCATTGTTAATGGTGATGTGACTGCCTTAGATATTCATGATAAAAAATTACGTTTAGTACGAGATAATGCCCAGAGAATGCACGTTGCAAATAAGGTAAAGACTAAGGCATGTGATGCACGTAAGGCTACAGAGATTTTTGCGGCGGGTGAATTTACCAAAATTTTAGTCGATGCCCCTTGTTCTGGGCTTGGATTATTGCGTCGTAAGCCTGAAATTCGCTATACTAAGAGACAACGGGACTTACAAAATTTACAAAAAATTCAATTGGCAATCTTAACTGCAGTAAGTTCACTCTTAAAAAAGAATGGCGAGTTGGTTTATTCAACTTGCTCAATTTCAATGGAAGAAAATGAAGAGGTAGTTAAGAAGTTTTTGCAAGCACATCCTGACTTTGAACTAGTTCCATTTAAGTTAACTAAACTTGAATCAAAGACAGGGATGTTGAAAATAATGCCTGATCTAGATGGCAATGATGGATTTTTCATTGCTAAATTTAAGTTACGAGGTTAGATTTTTGATTGAAACAGCATACGCTTCGAGTATTGGTAAGGTACGGAAAAGCAATCAAGATTTTGTAAAAGTTTTTAAAAATCAAAAGGGAATTGTCTTAGCAATTGTCTGTGATGGTATGGGCGGCCATCAAGGTGGTGACGTTGCTTCAACAATGGCAGTCACCCATTTAGGACATAATTTTAGTATGACTGACTTTGCAGATGCTAATCTTGCTCATAAATGGCTTGATGTGCAATTAAATTCTGAAAATGAAACAATTTTAAAGACTGCTGATAAGTTTCCTGACTTAAATGGAATGGGGACAACGATTGTATTGGCGTTTGCATTTGATAAAAATGCCTTAATTGCTCATTTAGGTGATTCTCGGGCTTATAGTTATTCTGAAGGTAAATTTGTCCAATTAACTGAAGATCATTCTTTGGTTAACGAATTAGTTAAGATGGGTCAGATTACTAAAGAACAAGCTAAACACCATCCCCAGAAAAATATTATTACGCAAGCATTAGGCGTCTCAAGTACGATTGATCCTGAATTTGATGAGATCAAGATGGGGGGAAACGACATTATTTTGCTCTGTACTGATGGCCTAACCAATTCACTTAGCGATCCACAAATCCAACAAATTTTGGCAACTAAGGAGCTTAGCTTAAGAGAACGTTGTAATAAATTGATTAGTGAGGCCAATCGATTAGGTGGTGGTGATAATATTACTGTCTGCCTAATTTGGAACAAGGAGGACGAGAGCAGTGATCGATAAAGGTTATCTGCTTGGGGAACGTTACCGCATCATCGATACCTTAGGTGAAGGCGGAATGGCCAATGTCTATCTAGCGGAAGATATTATCCTGCAACGTAAGGTGGCAGTTAAAATTTTACGCCTTGATTTGCAGAATGAACCGCAAACCCAAGCTCGTTTTCAAAGAGAGGCATTAGCTACAAGTGAATTAAGTCATCCTAATATTGTTTCTGTACTTGATGTAGGTACCGATCATGGTTTGCCATACATGGTAATGGAGTATGTTGATGGTCCTAATCTAAAAGAATATATTCAAAAAAATTCACCTTTGGATTTAAATGAAATTATTCGAATTATGGATCAGATATTGAGTGCAGTTGCATTAGCTCATAAGCACAATGTTATTCATCGTGATCTAAAACCACAGAATATTTTGATGGATAAGCGCGGCAATATTAAAATAGCTGATTTCGGAATTGCCGTTGCTTTGAATCAAAGCTCGATTACACAAACTAATTCAGTAATGGGTTCAGTTCATTATATGTCTCCTGAGCAAACGCGTGGCGGAATGGTTACTAAACAATCTGACATCTATTCCTTGGGAATAATTTTATATGAATTGATCACAGGAACTGTTCCGTTTAACGGTGATACACCAGTGGCAATTGCACTGAAGCATGCGCAAGAACCAATTCCTTCAATTCGCAAGAAAGATTCAAGTGTACCACAAGCGCTGGAAAATGTTGTTTTAAAGGCAACCGCGAAAGATCCACGAGATAGATATGCTACAGCTCAGGAAATGAAAGCAGATTTGGATAGTAGCTTGGATCCTGAACGGGCAGATGAACCGGTTTTTGTACCATATCATGGTAATAACGATGATAAAACAATTGTATTGCCTGGATTTAAGCCACAAAAGGAAGAAAAAGAAGTGGTGGAGCCAGCAAAAACCGAATCAGTAGAATCAAGCAAGCCAGTAAAGAAAAAGACTTTTTTACAGAATGTCAAAAGTCACAAATGGTGGTGGCTGATCTCAATTATTGCCGCGGGTTTAATCATTTTTATGATGATTTTCGCTTTAAGTGGTACTGGAAATAAACGACAGGATGTTAATATTCCTGATGTAACTAATATTGCAGAAAAAGCAGCTGAGAGTAAACTTGAAGCAGCAGGCTTACAGGTTGGAAAAATTATTAGGCGACAATCAGATGATATAAAAAAAGGCAGGGTTATTGCGACAAAACCAACTGCAGGCAATAGTCTAGAACGGGGAAAGAGCGTTGATTTAATTGTTTCCAGCGGTTCTAGCATGGTTAAAGTTCCTGATATGGTTGGGAAGAACTATGCCGAAGCGGCAGAAAAATTAGAAAATATGGGCTTTGATGTAGTTAGAGAGGACCAATATTCTAATAAAGTTGACGAAAATCAAGTTATTTCTCAAAGCATTGCTGCAGGTGTAGAGGTTAAGCCGACCCAGACTACAATTACGTTGATAGTTTCACGTGGCAAGCAGGCTAGATCACATTCAAATATGGTTACCTTGAAAGACTTAAGTAATTATTCTTTGAAGAGTGCTCAAGACTATGCCAAAGAACATGGCCTGACTTTACAAATCAATCAAGAATATTCTGATGATGTTGAGAAGGGCTTAATAATTTCGATGGAGCCAGGTCCGGGTACTAAGGTTGAGCGTGGTTCAACTGTTACCATCAAGGTCTCGAAAGGTCCAAAGGAAGACAAGGAAACTACTGTAACTAAGACCTTTACCGTTGACTATGTTGGTGATGATCTTTCTAAGAGTGAGAAGCCTGATAATGATAAAGGAAGCAATAACTCTGAGTCAGAATCCGTTAATGGCAAGGGTGATCATGTCCAGATCTATATTAAGGATGATGATCATTCCTTGAACAATATTTATCGTGACTTGTATATTAAGCATGATATGAGTTTCTCGATTCCATTTAACATTAGAGAAGGTAGTGGACAATTAAAGGTTGTTCGCAATGGCGATACAGTTTTGAATGAAAAGGTGACTAAATAAATGAAACTAGCGCAAGGAACCGTCGTTGGTTTGATTGCTGGTTATTATGATGTAGAAACCGCTGCGGGTATCGTGAGAACGCGTGCTCGCGGCGTTTTTCGTCAAAAAAAGCAAAAACCGGCAGTTGGCGATCATGTGGAAATTCAGATAGATGATAAAGGAATGAGCTATCTGGTGAAAATTTTGCCGCGGATTAATCGAATTGGGCGACCAGCAGTTGCTAATGTAAGTCATGTTTTGTTAGTAATTTCTGCAGTAGAACCGGATTTTTCTGTAGAGCTGTTAGATCGTTTTTTGACTTTCTTTTCTTGGCAAAAAGTTGGTGTAACAATTTACTTGTCTAAAGCAGATTTGCTATCAGAAGCAAAGTTAAACACAATCAAGCAAGCTTTAGTATATTATCAAAAAATAGGTTATCCTGTTTTCACCGATTATCATGAAATGCAAATTCAGATTCCTAAAATGATCGAAAAAAATCAAATTTGGACTTTAGCAGGACAGTCAGGTGCTGGTAAGTCAACTTTGCTTAACCATTTAAAAAAAGATGCTAATCAAGCGACTGGTGCGATATCAACTAGCTTGAATCGTGGGAAACATACTACTAGAAAGGTCGAACTTTTTAAGTTAGGCGCGGGCTTTTTAGCAGATACGCCAGGTTTTTCGTCAATTGATTTGACACCAATCAAGTTGAATGAGTTATGTAATTACTTTGTTGAGTTTAAAAAGGCAAGTATTCACTGTAAGTTCCGCGGATGTCAGCATTTGCAGGAGCCAGGCTGTGAAGTAAAGAAGTTACTTGAAGCCGGAGAAATTCTGGCAAGTAGATATGAAGATTATTTGGCTATGCGGACTGAGATTAGTGAAGGTCGCATACCGGAATATTTAAAATAGAGGTAATAGCTGATGATGATTGCACCCTCAATTTTGAACGCAAATAATATTGATCTTAAAAATGATATTGAAAATGCAGTCCAGGCTGGAATTAGCCGTTTTCATATTGATATTATGGATGGACATTTTGTGCCTAATTTATCTTTTGGACCGCAACTAATCAAAGATTTCAAGCGTGAATTTCCGATGACAGATGCTGAAATTCACTTAATGAGTGATGCCCCAGATAAGTTGGTACCAGCTTTTGTTAGTGCAGGAGCAGATTTGGTCGAACTACACTATGAAGCAATGGACAAGCCTAAGTTATATTATTGGTTCGATTATTTAGCTTCTAATGGCGTTGATGCTGCTTTGGCAATTAGTCCAGATACACCAGTTGAAGTGGTTGAACCGTATTTGCCATTACTGAAACAAGTATTAGTAATGACGGTCAAGCCGGGATTTGGTGGACAGAGTTTTCTTCCTGAATCAGTTAGTCGAATTAAGTCAGTTAGAGAGATTGTCGGCTCTGATTTTGATATTGAGGTCGACGGCGGTATTAATGATCAGACTATTAAATTAGCTGAAAATGCTGGCGCTAATATATTTGTTGTTGGTTCATACTTGTATGAAAATGGTGATGTTGGCAGTCAAGTACATAAATTAGAAAAGATTATTAAGTAATGAAAGCATATGCATTGTTGGGCGGTCCAACTGAATTGTGGCCTGAAGATATTGAAGAAAAGCTGGCTCAAGCTGATTTAGTTATTGGGGTTGATCGTGGTGCCTTGTTTTTAGAAGAACTGGGAATAATCCCTGATGTGGCAGTAGGTGACTTTGATTCTTTACACGAAAATGACTTAAGCCAAATAGAAAGTAATGTTCAAGACATTCGTTATTCTAATCCTGTCAAGGATTGGACTGATTCTGAGCTAATGTTGCAGATTGCTTTTGAAGATTATCATGTGGATGAATTAGTGATTTTTGGTGCTACAGGTGGAAGATTGGATCATTTTTTGATCAATCTATTAGTGTTGCTAAATCCTGAAATGAGATTATATGCGAAAAAAGTAACGTTGATTGACCAACAAAATCTAATTTGCTTTTTTAATGCAGGCACGCATGTTGTTGAAAAAAGAAAAAATTACTCTTATATTGGTTTTGCAGCTTTAACAGCAATCGAAGATTTTAATATTATTGGTGCAAGATATGAGTTGAAGCACTATTCTGGAAACTATCCTCGTGTTTTTTCATCAAATGAATTTTTGCCTAATAGTAATGAATTCAGGATTAGCTTGCAAAATGGTATGATTGCAGCAATTTATTCTAAAGATATTAATCGTTTTCATGATTTATAGGTTAAAATAGAACTATAGAAAAGAAACAAGGGAATTCAAATGAAATATATTGACTTTGAAAAAGATATTGCTGGTTTCGAAAACGGTCGCTACGAAGCAAGACTTGACCGTGCAAAATAAAATGTAGAAGACTACATGCATAAGAACCACGTTCACATTTTTGATAAAAAGAAGAAGGAAGTAGCTACTATCCAATGGCTTAGTTAGAAATGTAACTTATCAAGATTTGGGCTTGCCAACTAAGTTGGGTGAAATGATTACTGAGTATGCATACACGCCAATTGATGAAAGAATGGCCGACGAAATTCCTGATGACGATAAGCATCACAATATTATGAAGTAAAGTAAAACGGTAAGAAGACAAAATAAAATGGTCTTCTTACCGTTTTTTATATAAATCATTAAAATAAGTAAAAAAATAAGCTTGCAAGATCAGTGATCTAACAAGCTCTTGGTCTATTAGGCACGAGTAACTTTACCAGACTTTAAAGCCTTGGTTGAAACCCATACGCGCTTTGGCTTACCGTCAACAAGAATGCGAACTTTTTGAAGGTTTGGCTTCCAAGCACGACGAGTTGAGTTCAATGAGTGTGAACGTTTGTTACCGAATGTAGTCTTCTTACCTGTTACGTAATCTTTTGCCATTTGCTAAACCTCCTTTATTTGTGATGTCATACTTAATTAGATTATCATATGTTTTCGCGCAATTCAATACTAAAAGGATTTTTTCAGGTGTATTTTAATTATTGATTATGTCGTTACTATGATAAAATAATAAACGTATATATAGATAATAAGACGGAGGACGAAACATGGCTGTTAAGATCAAGACAAAAGATGGTTTGATTGATATTTCAAACGGTGTAATCGCAACTGTTGTTGGTGGCGCAGCTACGTCTAACTATGGCGTTGTAGGTATGGCATCAAAGAATGCCATTCGCGATGGATTTGACGGGATTCTTAATCGTGCCAATTATAAGCGCGGTGTTGTTGTCAAGTCAGAAGATAACGAAATTACGGTTGATGTGTACATTATTGTTGGTTATGGTTTGAAGATTTCTGAAGTAAGTAAGAATGTTCAAGATAGTGTTAAGTTCAATTTGAAGAATCAGTTAGGAATAGACACTAAGGCCGTTAATGTCATTGTACAAAGCGTTAAGGTACTTGACGAATAACACAAGCGGAGGTTTTAAATAGTGGTTTTAAATGAGATAGATAGTAAGCAATTTAGAGATATGGTACGTGTTGCCACTCATCGAATTGGTAAAAATGCGGAGTTTGTTAACTCTTTGAATGTTTTCCCAGTTCCTGATGGTGATACTGGTACTAATATGAACTTAACCATTGAAAGTGGTGCTAAGGCTGTTTCGGAAAATCCAAGTACTAGTGTTAGTGATTTAACTGAAAGCTTGGCTAAAGGTATGCTAATGGGTGCCCGTGGTAACAGTGGGGTTATCACTTCACAATTATTCCGTGGCTTTTACAAGGCTACCCAAGGGATGAAGACCTTAACTGCACAGGAATTAGCAAATGCTTTTTCAAATGGTGTTGCTACTGCTTATAAGGCTGTAATGAAGCCAGTTGAAGGTACTATTCTTACTGTAGCTCGTGTTGCTGCACAAGCCGGTGCTACTAAGGCCAATGACACCGACGATGTAACTGAAGTAATGAAAGCTGTAGTTGAAGGTGCTAAGAAGGCTCTTAAGTCAACTCCAGATTTATTGCCTGTTTTGAAGCAAGTTGGTGTAGTTGACTCAGGTGGTCAAGGCCTTTTGTTTATCTATGAAGGCTTTTTGGAAGGCTTAATGGGTGAAAACTTTGCAGATCAATATCAACCTGACGAAAATGAAATGGATGAAATGATCAATGCAATGCACCACCAATCTTCAGTTCAAAGCCAATTGGCTACTCAAGATATTAAAAATGGTTACTGTACTGAAATCATGGTTGATCTTGATGCCGATGTGCCAAATAAAAAGAAGTTTGATTTGGAAGAATTTAGAAAGCACTTGTCTGGCTTGGGCGATTCATTATTAGCTGTTTCTGATGGTGAAATTGCTAAGGTTCACGTTCATACTGAACACCCTGGTGATGTTTTCCAATACGGTAGTCAGTTTGGTCAATTAGGCAAGATCAAGATTGATAACATGAGAATCCAACACGAAAGCATCGTTGACCAAGATGAAGAACAACAAGAAGCAGTTGATTTTGCAGTGATCGCAGTTGCTTCAGGTAACGGTATTCGTAAGTTGTTTGAAAGTGAAGGTGTTAACCGGATTATCTCGGGTGGGCAAACGATGAACCCATCAACTCAAGACTTTATTGATGCAATCAAGAAGTCTGGTGCGAAGAAAGCTATTGTCTTGCCAAACAACGGTAATATTGTTATGGCTGCTAAGCAGGCTGCTGAAGTTAGTGATATTCCTGTTGGTATTGTACCAACTAAGACTATTTCTCAGGGTTTAACCGCAATGCTTTCATTCAATCCAGATGCATCTGTTGATGAAAATGTGGAAGCTATGACAGAGGACTTAGATACGGTTGTTTCAGGTGAAGTTACTCAAGCTACCCGTGATACTGAAATCGATGAAGTAGAAATTCATAAGAATGACTACTTGGGAATTGTTGATGGCAAGATTAAGGTTGACAATGCTGATTTAATTAAGACTACTGTTGATATGATTGAAAAGATGCTGGATGAAGATTCAGAAATTATCACAATTATGTTTGGCCGTGATGCTAGTGAAGAGCAAGCACAAGAAGTAGTTGAACAACTTGAAGCCAAACATGATGATCTTGAATTTGAAATTCATGATGGTGGTCAACCTGTATATCACTTCTTAGTATCAGTTGAATAACAATGATTGATAATGCATTATTTGCTCCTGTCACAGACTTAAAGGGTGTAGGGACAAAGACTGCAGCTGCACTAGGAAGCTTAGGCATTTATAGTATTTATGACCTGCTCTTTTACTTTCCTTTTCGTTATGACGAATTACAAACGTTGCCGCTTGATCAAATCATGGATGGTCAAAAAGTAATGCTGAAGGGAATAGTAGCTACTGAAGCATTTGTTAGTCGGTTTGGCTATAAGAAATCTCGCTTAAGTTTCAAGATGAGAATTGACCATGATGTGATCATGGTCAATTTTTTTAATCAGCCGTGGTTAAAAAATAAAATTGAGATCGGACAAGAAGTAGCTATTTATGGTAAATACAATGTTGCTCGGCAAAGTTTGTCAGCCTTTAAATTTGTAGCAGCAAAAGAAAACGATAGTGGTATGGCGCCAATCTATCCGGTTAATAGACATGTTAAACAAAAGAAACTAGTTGATCTAATTAATTTAGCCATTGATGATTTTATTGATCAAGTACAGGACATTGTCCCAGAAAAGCTACGACAAGAATATCGTTTATTCAATGATCAAATGATTATTGAAAAGATGCATCACCCCAAGAATAGTCATGAGGCTGAACTAGCTAAGAGAAGTGCAATTTTTCGTGAGTTTTTTATTTTTGAATTACAATTAGCTTTATTGACCCGTAATGATGGTAAACAAATGGGTTATGCAAAGAAATACGATCTGACAGAAATTGCTCAATTAACTAAATCTCTGCCATTTGAATTATCAGATGATCAAAAGCATGTGGTTAATGAAATCTTTGTTGATATGCATTCTGATGGTCAAATGCGGCGACTTTTGCAGGGTGATGTTGGTTCTGGAAAAACTGTTGTAGCCGTTTATGCGATTTTTGCAGCCATTACAGCTGGCTATCAGGCGGCTTTGATGGTGCCAACAGAAATTCTGGCAACTCAGCATTTCAAAAAAATCGATGAATTGTTGCGTCCTTTAGGTGTGCGAGTAGCTCTTTTAACAGGCAATACAAAAACACTGGAGCGGCGTGAGATCTACCGTGAATTAACTGATGGCACGATTAATGTGGTAATTGGCACTCATGCTTTAATTCAAGATAGTGTTATCTTTAAAAAATTAGGTCTAGTCATTATTGATGAGCAGCACCGTTTTGGTGTAGGACAACGACAAGCTTTGATTAATAAAGGCGATCAACCAGATATTTTGGCAATGACTGCTACGCCAATCCCGCGGACGCTGGCTTTGACAGTTTATGGTGATATGACAGTCTCTGAAATACATCATTTACCAGTCGGAAGAAAGCCAATTATTTCCACATGGAAAACAAGTAGTCAAATGAAGGAAGTCTATCGACAAATGCAAGAGCAGCTAAATCAAGGCTTTCAGATTTACGCTGTGACACCATTGATTACCGAGTCAGAGACGTTAGACTTAAAAAATGCAGAAGAATTGCATGAAAAATTAAGCCATGATTTTCCTAATCACAAGGTAGTCCTGCTTCATGGTCAAATGCCAGGTGCACAAAAAGATGAAATAATGGCTGCATTTGCAGCTGGTGAGATTAATATTTTAGTGACTACTAGTGTGATTGAAGTTGGGGTCGATGTAGCCAATGCGAATATGATGGTAATTTACAATGCTGATCGTTTTGGCTTAAGTCAATTGCACCAACTGCGTGGTCGAATTGGTCGAGGACAAACACAAAGTTATTGTGTCTTTCTAGCTGATCCTAAGACCGATTCAGGTAAAGCAAGAATGAAAATTATTGCGTCGACCAATGACGGCTTCAAATTAGCTGAAGAAGATTTAAAGATGCGCGGTGAAGGTGATTTGTTTGGTAAGGCTCAGTCAGGATTGCCAGAATTTCGTGTGGGTGATGTAGTAAATAACTACAATACATTGGTCGTTGCGCAAAAAGAAGCACGAGCTTTGGTTGCGGCTGATCCTGATTTATCAGATCCAGGACATAAGGCACTTAAGCAAGTGCTAGAATATAAGCAATTAGAGCAAAACAGAATTTAGAAAAGATTGTGGTGAATATATGAGAACAATTGCAATTGATGCGATGGGTGGCGAAAATGCCCCAGATGCAATCGTTAAGGCGGTTTTACAAGCTAAAACTGGAATGCCTGAGACTAAATTTTTATTATTTGGTGATAAAGAAGCATTAAGAAAACTAATCCCTGAAGATCAAATTAATGATCAATTAGGTGTGGTCCCAACAACAGAAGTTATTGCTGACGAAGACGAACCTGTTAAGGCAATCAGAAAAAAGAAAGATTCGTCAATGGTTGTGGCAGCTAACTTCGTTAAGGAAGGAAAAGCTGATGCGTTGCTTTCCTTAGGCAATACTGGTGCATTGCTTGCTTGCGGAATTTTTATTATTGGCCGAATTAAGGGAATTATACGCCCAGGCTTGATGCCTACTTTACCTGTTCAAAATAGTGACGATGGCTTCAATATGGTTGATGTTGGTGCTAATGCTAAGAGTAAGCCAGAATATCTTTTACAATGGGCCGAAATGGCTTCGTACTATGCTGAGAAGATTCGCGGCATTAAAAATCCGCGAGTAATGCTCTTAAATAATGGAGCTGAAAGCGACAAGGGTGATGATGTTCACCAAAAGGCCTATGAATTGCTTAAAGAAAGTAATTTGAATTTCTTAGGTAATATTGAAGGTAATGAATTGCTATTAGGCAAGGCAGATGTGGTAGTAACCGATGGCTTTACCGGAAACGCTGTACTTAAGAACATTGAAGGAACCTCTAGCGTCTTGCTTCATTTATTAAAAGATAGTTTATTAAATGGCGGTGTAATGACCAAGTTAGGTGCCTTAATGGTGAAGGGCTCGTTATCAAGCTTAAAATCTAAATTTGATACGGCTAAATATGGCGGTGCAGTTTTACTAGGCGTTAATGCACCGGTAGTTAAAACCCACGGTAGATCAAATGAACGTCCAATTTATTTCACTCTTAAGCAAGTAGATAAAATGGTTAAAGAAAAACTTGTTGCAGATTTTAGAGACGAATTCGCTGAAAAATAGTACAATGTTTTATTAAAAAGGAGAAGTTTTATGTCAGAAGAAGAAATTTTTAATAAAATCAAAGACATGATCGCTGATAATTTTGATGTTGATAAAGACAAGATTACTGAAAACACTAATTTTATGGACGATTTAGATGCTGATTCAATTGATTTGGTTGAATTTATTTTGCAATTGGAAGATGAATTTGGCGCAGAAATTCCTGACGATGAAGCTGAAAAAATTAAAACAATTGGTGATGCTGTTTCATATATTAAGTCTCATCAAGGATAATTTTCTAAAAAAAGCCGTGTCGTGATTTGCATACGACCGACTTTGTGTTTATAATTAGAAAATAAATAGAAAAGATTAAATGCTTTTAATAAAAAAGCTCGAGATGGAGGAATGACCTTTGGAGAAGCAGAGTGATCTTTTATTAGATATTCAACACCTGCATACGGCATACCGTTTGCAAGGGAAATTCTATGATGCGGCAGACGATGTTAATCTGACTCTGAAGCGCGACGAGATTTTAGCCATCGTTGGTGAATCTGGTTGTGGTAAGAGTACAATTGCCTCAAGTATCATTGGATTGTACGACCATAAAAATACTAAAGTAACAGGGGACATTCTTTACAATGAATTAAACCTAGTTGGCTTGAATGAATCACTTTTCAATAAGATTCGTGGGGACAAGATCGGAATGATCTTCCAGGACCCGTTAGCCAGCTTGAACCCATTGATGCGTGTTGGTGACCAAGTTGCTGAAACTCTTTATTACCACACTGATATGGACGAAAAGGCACGTCACGCACGTGTAATTGAATTGTTTAATCAAGTAGGAATGCCAAAGCCTGAAGAAATGTACGAAATGTACCCACATGAGTTGTCTGGTGGGCTTCGTCAGCGTGTTGTAATTGCGATGGCGATTGCATGTAAGCCTGAAGTTATTATTGCCGATGAACCAACAACAGCTTTGGATGTTACTATTCAAGCTCAAATTTTGGATTTGCTTGAAGATATTCAAAAACAATCTCACTCAGGGATTATTTTGATCACTCACGACTTAGGTGTTGTAGCAGAAACTGCTGATGAAGTTGCAGTCATGTATGCTGGTCAAATTGTTGAAAAATCTGATGTAAAGACAATTTTTGAAAACCCACTTCATCCATATACTCGATCATTACTTAACTCAATGCCTCAATCAGACGATACGGATGAAGATCTTCATGTAATTCACGGTACTGTGCCATCTTTGAAGAATATGCCACGTACTGGTGATAGATTTGCTGCAAGAATTCCTTGGATTCCTGCTAGCGCACATGAAGAAGAACCTAAGGTGCATGAAGTTGCGCCAGGTCACTGGGTAAGATGTACTTGCTGGAAGTCATTCCACTTTGAGGATGAAAAGACAGCAAGTGGGGAGTAGTTTATGGCAAAAGAAATTATTCAAATCAAAGATTTAAAGGTCTATTACCCAATTCGCTCTGGATTTTGGAACAGAATTACTGATTATGTCCGTGCCGTTGATGGGATTAATTTCTCAATTGGTGAAGGTGAAACTTACGGTTTAATCGGTGAATCTGGTTCTGGTAAATCTACTACCGGTAAGGCGATTGTTGGGGTTGAAAAAGTTACAAGTGGTCAAATCATGTATAAGGGTTTGGACGTAACTAAGGCAAGCAACCGTAAGAAGCTTGATTATAATAAAGATGTTCAAATGATCTTCCAGGATTCAATGTCAAGTTTGAACCCAAGAAAGAGAATTGAAGATATCATTGCAGAGCCAATTAGAAATTTTGAAAACTTAACGACTGATCAAGAACGTGATCGTGTACAAGAATTGCTAGATATTGTAGGGATGCCTAGTGATGCAATCTACAAGTACCCACATGAATTCTCAGGTGGTCAGCGTCAGAGAATCGGTGTTGCTCGTGCCGTTGCTACTAACCCTAAGTTAATTGTTGCGGATGAACCAACGTCTGCTTTGGACTTGTCAGTTCAAGCACAGGTTTTGAACTTCATGAAGCACATTCAACAACAATATAACATTGCTTACTTGTTCATTTCTCACGACTTGGGTGTCGTTAAGCACATGTCAGAAAACTTGGCAATAATGCACCGTGGTCGTTTGGTTGAATTAGGTAGCCGTGAAGAAATTTACAAGCACCCAATTCATATCTATACTAAGCGTTTGCTTTCCGCTATTCCTCAAGTTGATGTTAAACATCGTGAAGAACACAAGAAACATCGCGAACAAGTTGAAAAGGAATTCCAAGAAAATCAAAGCAAGTGGTACGACAAGGATGGTCGTGTATATCCATTACAACAAGTAGCACCTAAGCACTGGGTAGCTTTGCCAAAAGATATGGCCCACGAAGCTAAACTTGAAGAATTAGAAGAAAAGGAGAGTGATTAAGCATGTGGAAAACGATTTTACGGCGTTTGTTAATCATGATCCCTCAATTGATTATCTTGAGTTTGCTGGTCTTCCTTTTGGCTAAAATGATGCCTGGTGACCCATTCAGTGGATCAATTAACCCTAACACCGACCCTAAACAAATTGAAGCCTTAAAACGGGCTGCAGGTCTGTTTGATCCATGGTACGTGCAATACTTTAGATGGGTGGGCAACTTGTTCCATGGTGATCTTGGTACAAGTTACATCCAGCACGTTCCTGTAACTTCATTGATTGCCGACCGTGCAAATAACACCTTCTGGTTATCACTTTTAACTACTATTTTGACTTATAGTATTGCTGTCCCTCTTGGTATTACTTCAGGTCGTCACCAAGACGAATGGCAAGATACTAGTGTTAGAATCTTTAACTACATCACTTTAGCAACTCCAGGGTTCGTATTCTATATTTTAGGTTTGTGGCTCTTCGGCTTTACTTTAGGCTGGTTCCCAATCTCTGGTTCAGTTTCAGCTAGTGCATCTGGCTTCTGGGGAATTCTTGGTAGTAGGATTTATCACATGATTCTACCAGCCATTTTGTATGCTTTGATTACCACTACTGGTACTGTTCAGTACTTAAGAACTGGGATTGTTGATAACAAAGTTGAAGACTACGTAAGAACTGCTCGTAGTAAAGGTGTGCCTGAAAATGTCGTCTTCAACAAGCACATTTTACGTAACTCATTATTGCCAATCGCTGCCTTCCTTGGTAACACTATTACCGGTTTGCTTAGTGGTTCAATGATCATTGAAAGTGTATTTAGTTACCCTGGTATGGGTAAGTTGTTCCTTGACTCAATTGGTCAACGTGACTACACTACTTTGACTGCTTTGATTTTGATCTTTGGTATCTTGACTTTAATTGGTAACTTGTTGTCAGATATCATCATGAGTATCATTGACCCACGTATTAGAATTCAATAGGGAGGAGAGAAAAAATGGCTGATAAAAAAGAAAAAGCTACAAAGAAAGCTACTAAAGAAGACGCAAAGCAAAAGGCTACTCTCCCACCTTCTGGATTCAAGGTGGCAATGCACGAAATTGTGCGTTCAAAGTCTGCTTTAACAGCTTTGATTATCATTATCGTAATTTTACTGTTTACATTCGGTGGTTCATTATTCTTGAACCGTGCTCAAGTAACTGAAATGAACATTGCGGATTCATATTATGGTTGGGGTGAAGCAGGCCACTTGTTAGGTACTGATGACGGTGGTCGTGACATCTTGAAGCTGCTAATCATGGGTGGACGTAACTCAATCATGATCGGTATTTCAGTTACTGTAATTACTGAAATTGTTGGTTTGGTAGTCGGTTTGGTTTCTGGTTACTTTGGTGGAGCAATTGACTCAGTTATCATGAGAATAGTTGACTTTATCCAGATTTTGCCACAAATGCCAATTATCATTGTTTTGACTACTGTTATTCCTAACTACAATGCCGTAACTTTGGTATTCTTGATTGCGATGTTTGGTTGGACGGTAACGGCGCGTTACTTCCGTTCGTTCGTCCTATCGCAGCGTGGTCGTGACTATGTTTTGGCATCTAAGACTTCAGGTTCATCTAACTTTAAGATTATGTTCCGTGAAGTTTTGCCAAACATTACTTCAATGATTATCATTGACGTTGTTTTGAGTATTGCTGGTAACATTGGTATTGAAACTAGTTTGTCATTCTTGAACTATGGTTTACCAAGTACTACGCCATCACTTGGTACTTTGATTGGTTTTGCCAATGACCCAGTTAACGTTATTAACCGTCCATGGTTGTGGTTGCCTGCTACTATCTTGCTTTTGGTAATTTCCTTAAGTATTAACTATGTTGGTCAAGCTCTGCAACGTGCTGGTGACGCAAGACAGCGTGAAAACTAATAAAGTAATAATTAAATTAAAACAGCTCTATCGCTTAGTAGAGCTGTTTTTTGTTTATATAACTAAAATCTTATTTAAAGTAAATAAAATAAATATTAAAAATTATTCCATAAAACTATTGCATTTCTAATTTATGGTGGTATTATTTAATCATCAACTTGATTCAAATAACTATTGAAAAAGAATTGTATCCTAGATGGGGGAAACAAAGTATGAAATTATCAAAGTATTGGGTTCAGTAGGAGTCGTTTCTGCGGCAGCATTAGCGTTAGTTGCTTGTGGTAACAAGAGTGAAAGCAATAATGCTGGTGCTAAGGATGCACAAAAATTCCCAGCATCCACTCCTAAGAAAGCTACTAAACAAGGTGGTAGTGTATCAGTTGCTCTAGAAACTGATACTCCGTTTACTGGGATTTTCTCAGATGAATTAGCAACTTCTGCAATTGACTCAAGCGTTGCAGCTCCAGGTGAAGAATCATTATTTGACACCGATGATCATTACAGAATCAATGACAAAGGTGCCGCAACTATGAAGATTGACAAGAAAGCCAAAACTGTAACTATTACAGTTAAGAAGGGTGTTAAGTGGTCTGATGGTCAACAAGTAAATGCTAAGGATCTTGAATATCCATATGAAATCTTAGCTAACAAAAAAGACAGCAGCTCAACGTTATGATTCTACTCTGGAAGAAATTAAAGGTATGAAAGAGTATCATGAGGGTAAGGCAAAAACTATTTCAGGGATTGAAATGCCAGATGGTGAAAAGGGTCGCACTATTGTAATTCATTATAAAGAATTAAAGCCTGGTATGTACTTCTCAGGTAATGGTTACTTCTGGGAATCAGCTGCTCCATATCATTATTTAAAGAACGTTCCATTTAATAAACTTCAATCAAGTGATCAAATCAGAAAGAAGCCATTATACTTTGGCCCATTTAAGCTTGATAAGCTTGTTCGTGGTCAATCAGTAACTTGGGTTCCTAACAAATACTACTGGAGAGGTAAACCAAAGTTGGATAAAATTACCATCTCTGTAGTAAACCCTAACTCAGCTTCTCAAGCTATCAAGAGTCACAAGTTCGACATTGCTGGTGTAATTAATTCACAATGGGATCAAGTTAAGAATACTAAAGGTGTTAACTGGGTTGCTCAGGTTCCACTTGCATATAGTTATCTTGGCTTTAAAGTCGGTAAGTGGGATTCCAAGACTGGCAAGAATGTAATGGATAAGAATTCTAAGGTTGGTAACAAGAATTTAAGAAAAGCTATCGGCTATGCAATGAACTTAGATGCTGTTAACAAGCGTTATACTCATGGCTTAAGCTTTAGAATTAATACTTTGATTCCTTCAGGCTTTGGTAAGTATCACGACAGTAGTATTAAGGGCTTCAATTACAACTTAAAGAAAGCTAATGAATTGCTTGACAAGGCTGGCTATAAGAAGAAGGGTAAGTGGCGTGTACAACCAAATGGTAAGCCATTAGTTCTTCACTACGCTTCAATGTCAGGCTCTGCAAACGCAGAAGCTATTACCCAAAACTACTTGCAACAATGGCATAAGATCGGTCTTAATGTTAAGTTAACTGGTGGCCGTTTGATGGAATTCAACTCATTCTATGACAAGGTGCAACACGACTCTAAAGATATTGACTTCTTCTCTGCAGGTTGGAGCTTAGCTTCTGAGCCATCACAAGCATCTATGTATGGTGAAACCTCACCAATGAACTATGAGCGTTTTGCAACTCCTGAAAACAACAAGTTGCTTGCAGAAATGGACTCTCAAAAAGCATTTGATACTAATTACCGTATTAAAGTCTTCCATGAATGGCAAAAGTACATGTATGATGAAGCATTTGTAATTCCAACTAATAATTCTTACAGTATTTCTGCAGTTAATAACAAACTTACTGGTTACTCAACCAAACCATCACAAAATAACAACGGTCACCAATTATGGTACCAAGTTGGTTACGCTAAGTAATTCATTAATCATTAGTAAAACTAAACTCCAAAATTCTAAACATAAACAAATTCCTTATATTAAATTCTAATAACTAACTAATAGAAAAGACAGGTATCTTAATTCGAATACCTGTCTTTTTCATGCTATTGTTATCTTTTTGTAATAGTGATAAAATTAAGTAATCAACTTGCTCCAAGTAATGGAGGAATTTTACTAATGAAAAAGGCAAAACTTTTTGCTGGTATTACACTGTTATCAGGTGTAGCTCTTACCTTAGCTGCCTGTGGTAAGTCAGAATCTCATTCTGATGAATCAAAGACTGCTTCTAAGTTTAAGGAAGCTGTTCCTACTAAGGCTACTAAGAATGGCGGTACTGTTAAGGTTGCTGTTGAAGCTGATACCCCATTTACTGGTATCTTCAACGACGAACTTTCAACTTCAGCTACTGATACTGAAGTTATGCAATATGGTGCAGAATTCCTTTTTGGTACTGATGATCACTATGTTTTCAATGATAAAGGTGCTGCAACAATTAAGGTTGACCAAAAAGCTAAGACCGTAACTGTTGAAATTAAGAAGGGTGTTAAGTGGTCAGATGGTAAGCAAGTTACTGCCAAGGACTATGAATACGCTTATGAAATTATTGCTAACAAAGACACTAAGTCACAACGTTACACTTCAAGTTTAGCTGATTTGGAAGGCTTACAAGAATACCATGAAGGTAAGTCAAAGACTATCTCAGGCTTTGAAATGCCAGATGGTGAAAACGGCCGTAAAGCAGTTCTTCACTTTAAGACGATGAAACCTGGTATGAACACTTCAGGTAATGGTTACATTTGGGAAGCTGCTGCTCCTTACCACTACTTGAAAGATGTTAAATTCAAGGACTTAATGTCAAGTGATAAGATCCGTAAGAAGCCATTGTTCTTTGGTGCTTACAAGTTGCAAAAGGTTGTTCGTGGTCAATCAGTAACTTGGGTTCCTAACGAATACTACTACAAGGGTAAGCCAAAGCTTTCAAAGATTACTGCTACAGTAATTAACCCTAACTCAGTTGCTCAAAGTATTAAGTCAAGAAAATTTGACGTTACTCAAGTAATCAACTCACAATGGAAGAACATCAAGGATACTAAGGGCGTTAACTTTATCGCTAAAATTCCACTACAATACTCATACTTAGGCTTTAAGGTTGGTAAGTGGGATGCCAAGAAGGGCGAAAACGTAATGGACAAGAATTCTAAGATGAATAACAAGGCCTTACGTCAAGCTATTGGTTATGGTATGAACGTTAACCAAGTTTACAAGCGTTACTCATTTGGTTTATCATTCAGAGTTCCAACTTTGATTCCAAAACAATTTGGTGATTACTTTGACAAGGATATTAAGGGTTACACTTACAATATCAAGAAGGGTAATGAAATCTTGGATAAGGCTGGCTTCAAGAAGAAGGGTACTTATCGTGTACAACCTAATGGCAAGCCTTTAACTATTCGTTTAGCTGCTATGACTGGTAGTTCAACAGCAGAACCAATCGTTCAAAACTACATCCAACAATGGAAGAAGATGGGCTTGAACGTTAAGTTAACTAGTGGTCGTTTAATCGAATTCAATTCATTCTATGACAAGGTTCAAAACGATGATCCATCAGTAGATATGTTTATTGGTGCATGGTCATTATCAAGTGAACCATCACCTAATGACTTGTATAGCGAAAAGGCTCCAATGAACTACTCACGTTTCGTAACTCCTGAAAACACCAAGTTACTTGACGAAATGGATTCACAGAAGGCCTTCAACCACAAGTACAGAGTTGAAAAATTCCATGAATGGCAAAAGTACATGTTTGATGAAGCTTACGTAATTCCTATAGCTAATAGTTACTCAATTACTGCCGTTAACAAGAAGCTTACTGGTTACTCACTTAAGCCATCGGATTCAATGGGTAATGGTTTCCCTAACTGGTACAATGTTGCTTACGCTAAGTAAAGCAATTATTTAAAATTACAAAAGACTGTTTCTAAATTTTAGAAGCGGTCTTTTTTCTGTGACCCGAAAACTGGTATAATTTATAGGTATAAAAAGGGGCATTTTTATGGTAAGTACAAAGTTTTTAAAAAAATTAAAAGACGATTATAATATCGAATTTAACAATGAAAAGCTATTAGAAGAAGCATTTACGCATTCTTCATATTCAAATGAACATCCCAATGATGGAATTCGCGATTATGAAAAACTCGAATTTCTTGGTGATGCTGTGCTAGAATTAGCCGTTTCGAATTATGTTTATCTTCATTATCCTAAGTTGAATGAAGGTGAATTAACTCGTTTGAGATCTAATATTGTCCGAACTGAAGGATTTTCAGAATTCGCCATTGAATGTGGTTTTCAAGATGAGATTCACTTGGGCAATGGTGAAGAAAAAGCTGGAGCACGACACCGCAAAACTTTACTGGAAGACGTGTTTGAAGCTTTCAATGGGGCACTTTTCCTTGATCAAGGGATGCCAGCAGTTGAACATTTTTTGCATTTAACAGTTTATCCATTGATTGATAAGGGTGAATTCGATGATTCACGCGACTATAAGACAGACTTGCAGGAAGTATTGCAGCAAGATGGTCCTGTGAATATCGAATACACCGTTATTAGTGAATCTCAATTACCTTCACACTTTGTTGTTGAACTAAAAATTAACGGAAAAGTTGAATCAAAAGGTGAGGGTCACAATAAGAAAGCAGCTGAACAACAAGCTGCTAAGGTCGCTTTACAAAAATTAGAAAAATAAGGGGATGAAAAAGTGCCATTAACAGAATTAGTGCTCGATGGTTTTAAATCATTCGCTGATAAGACAACTATTCATTTTGATGATGGAATTACGGGAATCGTTGGTCCTAATGGTTCGGGGAAAAGTAACATTACTGAAGCCGTACGTTGGGTAATGGGTGAATCCAGTGCTAAGTCACTACGTGGAACGAATATGAAGGATGTCATCTTTGCCGGTAGTCAATTTCGCAAGCCGCTCAATAAGGCGGAAGTTACTTTAGTTTTTGATAATAAAAAGCGTGAGTTGGCTTTTGATTCAGATCAGGTCTCAATTACTAGAAGAATTCTGCGATCAGGTGACAGTGACTTTTTAATTAATAATCAGCAAGTGCGGATGCGAGATGTGCGGACACTCTTTCTTGATTCTGGAATTTCACCTAATAGCCTAGCAATTATTTCTCAGGGTCGAGTTGATCAAATCTTGAATTCTCGTCCTGAACAAAGAAGAGTAATCTTTGAAGAAGCTGCTGGTGTTTTGCATTTTAAACAACAAAAAGAAGCTGCCAGGGCGCAAATGGAGAAAACCAAGGATAATTTAATTAGAATCAATGACTTGGTTAAAGAACTTGAAGGTCGATTGGAGCCGCTGCATGAGCAAAGTTCGCTGGCTAAAGAATATCAATTTCAAAAGAAGGGACTAGATCAGAAATTAAAAAGTCTATTAGCTTTTGAAATTGAGGATTTAAACCGGCAAAAAGAAGAAGTCCAAAAAGCAGCAGATAGGAACCAAATCCTGTTAACAAAACTGGATAATGAAGTAAAAGGTTCGCAAAGTGCTGTTTCTGAAAAACGGGCAGAATATCAAAAAATTCAAAATGAGCGAGAGCAAACGCAGAGTGAATTATTAAAGCTAAGTGACCAATTATCACAGATCAATACTAACTTGCAGGTCGCACAGCAATCACAACAGTTTAATAATTCAACTAGGGTAGAAACTCAACGTCAAGTTGAAGAATTGAAAAATAGCTTGGTTAAGCTAAAGGATGAATTGTCTGAACTGCAGCGGAATAAAAAGCAACTTAAGCAGGAGCAAGATGCTTTACAAGAGCAGCATGATCAATTGACTGGTGAATTGCACGATGATCCAGAAGAATTGAGTAAGCGACTAGAAGATTGTCGTAACGACTATATTCAACTTTTACAAGATCAGGCTACAACTAATAATCAGATTGTTAATCTGAATACTGAATTAAAACGTAGTCAGGCAGACACTACATATCAAAATAGTGATGTAAGCAAGCAGCTAACCGATGCTCGGACTGAACTGGAAAAGCTGAGAACTGAAGGCAAGCAGCTGACAGTTAAGCGGCAAAAGGAAAAAGAAAAATTTGCGCAAGTTAATGATCAAAATAATGATTTAACTAAACAGATTAATCAGATTCGGCAAGCCGTTAACGCAGAGCGCAGTCAATTAGAGAAAGTTGAAGCACGACATGAAGCTTTAGTAAATATTCAAAAGCGGCATGAGGGTTATTACTACGGTGTACGTAATGTTTTGAATCATCTATCTGATTTCCCTGGTGTGATCGGGGCTGTGGGTGAATTGATTACATTTCCAGTTGAGCTAGAAGCTGCAATGACGACGGCTCTTGGCGGTGGCGTACAGGATTTGATTACTGAAAGCAGAGTTAGTGCTAGGGATGCAATTAATCAATTAAAGCGTAGTCGTAGTGGACGAGCTACTTTTTTACCATTAGATGGCTTGCGTCAATACACTATTCCACAGTCAACTATCACTACTTTGCAATCTTTTAGTGGCTTTAAGGGCGTAGCAAGTGATTTAGTTGAAAGTAAAACCGATCAAGATATTACTGCTGCGATTAATTATTTGCTGGGTAGTGTGATTATCGTTGATACGATTGATAGTGCAATGTCAATTTCACGTCGAGTTAACCGCTATCGGATTGTTACCTTAGATGGCGATGTGATTTCCCCAGGTGGTTCGATGACTGGTGGTCAAAGAAACCAACGTAATAATTCACCACTGCAGACGGCAACTGAAATTAATCAGTTAGAGAAGCAATTACAGACTTTACGACAAAATTTGGCTGAAGATCAAGAACGGTTAGATGAGCTAGTTACTCAAGGTGAAAAAGTTGCGGCTAAATTGCAACAACTGCGTGATACTTTGCAGGAGACTAATCAAGCGATTAATGAAGCTGCTATTTCTTTCCAAAATCAAGAAAAGGAAGTAAAGCGGCTAACTGATGCTAATAGTTTATATAAATCTCGAGTAAAAGAACAACAAGATCGGATTGCTGCTTTAAAGAAAGAAATCACTCAGGCTAATGATCAGCAGGAACAATTGGCTAAGCAAAATGAAGTACAAAAGGGCAAAATGAATGACTTGCAAGAAAAGATTAAGAACTTCAATAGCTTAAGTCAACGTGTACAAGAGGAATTATCAAAGCTTGATCCTCAAATTGCAGTTTATACTAATAAGTTGGAAAACTTAGCTAGTCAGGAAAAAGAAAAAAATATTCAGATCACTAATAATCAGAAGCAAACTGATAGCTTAGAGCAGAAATTAACTGAATTAAGTCAAAATGGTGAATTATCAGTTAAAAAGAATTCTGATTTACAAACACAAAAAGCTGAAATTAAGCAAAAGAATGAAACTCTGCAAAAGAAGCTGAATGAACTTAGTGCGCAATTAGGACAAGTTGATGCGCAGATTAATCAACTTGACCAAGTTGCCAGTCGTAATTATGATTTACGCAAAGATGCAGCAATTGAACAAGAAGATTACTCAGTAAAGATTGCGAAGTTTAATTCCGCAATTGATCAGCGCTTGTCAACTTTGAGTGAAGAGTATGCCTTAACGTTTGAAGCTGCTTTAGAGCAAGCAGAAGGCGAAAATACTGAAGAAAAGCGCAATGAACTGGCTAAAAGCGTGAAGTTGCATCGCATGTCAATTGAAGATATTGGCCAAGTAAATCTTGATTCTATTCAAGAATATGAAGATGTGAAAAAGCGCTATGACTTTTTGAATGGTCAGCAAAATGACCTGTTAAAAGCTCGTGATGACCTTGAAAAGTCAATGAACGAGTTAGATGAAGAAGTTAAGACGCGCTTCAAGAGTACCTTTAATCAAGTAGCATCTAGCTTTAAGAGTATTTTTCCAGTTGTCTTTGGTGGCGGTAAAGCTAGATTGGAACTCACTGAGCCTAATAATTTGCTAGAAACTGGAATTGAGATTATCGCACAGCCGCCTGGCAAAAAGCAGCAACGTTTAAGTCTGCTTTCTGGTGGTGAACGCGCGTTAACCGCAATTACTTTGTTGTTTGCCATGTTGCAGGTTAATCCGGTACCATTTTGTGTACTTGATGAAGTAGAAGCTGCCCTGGATGATGCAAACGTTACTCGTTTTGCGCAATTTTTGCTTAAATACGATATGAAAACCCAATTCATCGTGATCACGCATAGACGAGGGACGATGCGGCAGGCTGACCAACTATATGGTGTGGTTATGCAAGAATCTGGCGTTTCGCAAGTATTGTCGGTATCATTAAAAGAAATGAAGAATAAAAATGAGGTGAAATAGTTGGGTTTATTTGATCGAATAAAAAAATCACTCTTTGGTAAAAAAGACGAAGAGGATGAAAACAAAAAAGAAGAAAAACAGACTGAGCAAGAAAATGAAGCTAAGCCTGAATCAGAAGATAATGATCAAGAATCTGAAAAAGTAGTTGATGAAGCTAAATCGAAAACTGAAACTACTGATAAAGAAGAACAAACAGTAGAAGCACAAGAAGACTCTGAGGTAGAAGCTGAATCTGGTGATGAAGAAAAAGCAGTAGATTTAGATTCTAAACAACAGCCTGAAGAAGTTAAAGTAGAAGAGACTACTGAGACTGAAACAGAAGAACAAGTTGAAGAAACTGAAGTTTCTGATGAGGAGCCAACAGAATCACAAGAACAGCTTTATGAAAAGGGGCTAGAAAAGACTAACAAAGGATTTGGTGCAAGACTTAACGCCTTTTTTGCCAAGTTTAGAACAGTTGATGAAGATTTCTTCGATGATCTAGAAGACTTATTAATTGAATCTGACGTTGGCTATGAAACTGCTGAACAATTAACTGATGAATTGCGTGAAGAGGCTAAATTGCAAAATGCTAAGTCACGTGATGACTTGAAGCGAGTAATCGTTGAAAAGTTGGTTGACCTTTATGATAAAGGCGGCAATAGCGAAGATGAGCAATTGACGTATAATGCTGAAGCTAAACCTAACGTTTACCTATTTGTTGGTGTTAATGGTGCAGGTAAAACTACTACAATCGGTAAGTTAGCCAAACGTTTTAAGGATGAAGGAAAGTCAGTAATTTTAGCTGCGGCCGATACCTTTAGAGCGGGTGCCGTTGAACAGCTAGTTGAATGGGGAAAACGTGTTGACGTACCCGTAGTTACTGGTAAAGAAAAGGCTGATCCTGCTTCTGTTGTTTATGATGCAACTGAACGGGCAATCAATGAAAAAGCTGACTATCTTTTAGTCGATACTGCGGGACGCTTACAAAATAAGAAGAATTTAATGGCTGAATTGGAAAAAATTCAAAGAACAATCAAGAAGCTTTTACCAGATCAGCCAACAGAAACCTTGCTTGTGTTAGATGGTTCAACCGGGCAAAATGCGCTTTTGCAAGCCAAAGACTTTGACAAGACCACCAAATTAACTGGGCTTGTTTTAACTAAGTTGGACGGCTCATCTAAGGGTGGGGTAGTTCTAGCTATCCGTAACGAAATGAATTTGCCGGTTAAATTGGTTGGCTTAGGTGAGAGAGCTGAAGACTTAGCTGATTTTGATGCTGCAAATTATGCGATCGGTCTTTTCCACGGCTTGGTCTAGTGATAAAGTTAGAGATGTAAATATAGTTTTATAAGGAGAATTTTATGAAAGAATATAGTGCTTGTACTACTATCTTAGTTGGTAAAAATGCCTCGATTGATGGCACCACTATGATTGCTCGTAATGATGACACTTTTCGTCCAATTACCCCACAAAAGTTC
Source organism: Lactobacillus sp. UMNPBX12 (assembly GCF_002553955.1). Lineage (NCBI taxonomy): Bacteria > Bacillati > Bacillota > Bacilli > Lactobacillales > Lactobacillaceae > Lactobacillus > Lactobacillus sp. UMNPBX12. Next base: position 23,008 of record NZ_PCYY01000007.1, on the reverse strand, counting down.
ATTATTGAGCCAGCCCGTCATGGTGAAAAGAAACATATTAAGTCATGGTTAAACAAGTTTGAAATGGACTTGCCAGAAGATGCGCAACGTGTACCAGCTGTTCCTAATGTTGATTACAAGCATCGTGGCTACTACGATGAAAGTGGAATTAACCAAGAAAACGTTGCAATGTCATGTACTGAATCAACTTATGGTAATGAGAGAACTTTAGCATTTGATCCACTTGTTAAAGATGGATTAGATGAAGACTGCATGCAGACTTCTGTTTTGCCATACATTCATTCAGCTCGTGATGGTGTGCAATATTTAGGTAAGTTAATTGCTAAGTACGGTTCACCAGCTGGTAACTCAGTTTTATTCAGTGATAAAGATGAAATTTGGTACATGGAAATTGTTACAGGTCACCACTGGGTAGCTGAGCGCATTCCAGATGATTGTTACGCTGCAACTGGTAATCGAGTTGCGATTGAACAAGTTGACTTTGATAATCCTGATTACTTCATGTGGAGTGAAGGTATTCAAGAATTTGTTGAAGAACACCATTTGAACCCAGATCATGAAGGCTGGAACTTCCGTCATATTTTTGGCACCTATACTGAACAAGATCGTCACTACAACACCAACCGTCAATGGTATATTCAAAAATTGTTCAATCCCGAAATTGAACAAGACCCACAAGATGGCGATATTCCATTTATTCGTAAGGCAGCTAAGAAGATCACTAAGGAAGATATTCAATTTGCTTTAGGTTCACACTACCAAGATACCCCGTATGATCCATTTGGTAAGGGTACGGATGAAGAAAAACATCGCTACCGTCCAATCGGTTTGAACCGTACGCAAAATGCTCATATTTTGCAAATTAGAAGTGATGTTCCAGCAGATCGTGCGGCTATTATGTGGTTATGTATCGGTGGTCCAACTTTCACTCCATTTGTACCATTCTTTGCTAATATGAATGATACTGATCCTTCATATAACAATACCTCAATGGATTACAATATGAATGATGCATGGTGGTATTACAAGTCATTTGCAGCTATCGTTGAAAGTCATTACCCACAATTTGTTCAGCTTGATACTACTTATTTAACTGAACTTAACCGCTACTTCAGAGGTCGAGTTGAAGAAATTATTGCTGGTGCAGAAGGTAAATCAGGTGATGAGTTAACTGAATATTTGACTAAGGAAAATCAAAAGACTGTTGCCCATACTCGTAAGGAAACTGAAAAGCTTTGGGGTCAAATGATGATTGAATCGATCAACATGTCCAAACTTACTTTCAATATGGATGAAAATCTTTAATAAATTCAAAACAGCTCGAAAAAGGGCTGTTTTTTATAATATGTGAAATGAAAGGAATATAGACAATGGCAGAAGGTACTATTGGCTCATTTTTTACTAAGATTAACAATGAAGTTGAAAAACAAATGAATGACGATTTAAAAAAATTTGGTATTAATGCTAATGAACTGTTATTGAATTAAATCATCATCAGCATGGCAAAACTTTTGAAAAGTTGGCGAAAGAATTGCATGTAACTAATGACAAGGTCAAATCTTTGACAAAAAATTTGCTGCCAAAGATTTGTGAAAGAAAGTTGAAAAGCACCGAGCAGAAACTGACCAAACTATTCCAGGGATGCTCAGTAAAGATGAAACTCTTGGCTTGGTTAATGTACTGAAAAAGATGCTTAAGTCGAGTGAAGACAATAAGTAATGTAAAAATAGTAGAACTCCAGAAGTTAATTACTTTTGGAGTTTTTTTATGCAAAAATTATTGACAAATCTTTAATATAATATTACTGTATTAAGTGAATAGAACAGTAATATTATTAGTGAAAGGATAAAAATGTCAGAAATTTTAAGAGTGGATCAAGTAACTAAGACTTATGGTAAAAAAGGTGAGAAGCAATATCAAGCTTTAAAAGGAATTAGCTTTGCCATTGAACAAGGTGAATTCGTTGGCATTATGGGTGCTTCTGGTTCAGGAAAGACAACTTTATTGAATATCTTGTCGACGTTAGATAAGCCAACTAGTGGACATGTTTTAGTCAATAAGCAAGACATTACTGCACTTAAGAACAATCAAATGGCAGATTTTCGCGGAAAAGAAATTGGCTTTATTTTTCAAGATTTCAACTTGCTAGATAATTTGACTAATCGCGAGAATATAGCCTTGCCATTATCGCTTCAAGGAGTGAAGGCAAAGGAGATTGACGGAAAAGCAATGGCGATTGCCAAAAGATTGGGGATAGAATCTATCTTGGACAAATACCCAGCTGAAATTTCTGGTGGTCAAAAACAGCGTGTTGCTTCAGCTCGAGCATTGGTCCATAATCCGGCAATTTTATATGGTGATGAACCTACAGGAGCTTTAGATTCACAATCAGCTACGGAATTATTGAAAACAATGGCAGACTTGAATAAGAATGATCAAGTTTCGATTCTGATGGTAACGCATGATCCTTATTCAGCTTCTTACGCTCAAAGAATTTTGTTCATCAAAGATGGAAAAATCGGCAAAGAAATTAAAAAAGAAAATAAGACCAGAGAAGAATTTTATCAAGATATTATTGCTGAATTAGGTAGACGTTAGAGGGAGGTATAGATGTGCTTTGGAAATTATCACTAACAGGGCTAAAAAGTCGCTTTAAAGATTATGCTGTTTTGTTTTCGGGGCTAACTCTAGCTGCTGCAATCTTTTATATGTTTATGACCATTGCAATTAATCCAGCTTTTCTTAAGGGTTCAATGGCCATTGCTTTTTCAATTACCCAGATGGTCTTTATTTTTGGGATAGCGCTATTAGCTATTATTACCCTAGTCTATATTGTTTACGCAAATAGTTTTTTGCTTAGTATGCGTAAAAAAGATTATGGTACTTATATGATCCTAGGAGCGAGAAATAGTAAAATTGGCCGTTTAATTTTTACAGAGACGGTTGTTATTGGTTTACTCGCTACTGCATTAGGAATTTTAATTGGTATCGGCTTGACTCAAGTTGTTTCTCAGTTATTAATCTCTCAATTGGGTTTGCAGCTGCATAAATTCTTAGGCTTTTATTTACCGGCTATTTTATGGACAGTTGTTTTCTTTGTAGTTTTATTCTTCTTGGCTGCAATTTGGAATCGGCATAAATTGGTAAGTACTAGTGTAATCAAGCTTTTGCATGAGGATCAAAAACCAGTTAAGTTACGTAATAACCGAATCTGGAAAGCAACTGAAGTAATTCTAGGCCTTGCCCTTCTAGCCATTGGCTACTGGGCAATGTGGGATTACCATCAGTTGCAAATTAAATCGGTTGAAATTGGTTTTGTCACTATTTTGGCTGGTTCATATTTTGTATTTGATTCTGTATTTACTACAGTTATCAATGCTTTACGGAAAAATAAAAAGTTTAAATACAGTAAACTGCATTCTTTTACCTTAGGTCAGCTAAAATTTAGGTTAGGTGATTACAATAGAGTTTTAACTGTTATTTCCTTGCTTTTTGCTCTAGCATTAGGTGCGATCACTGTTGGATTAAACTTTAATAATATGACAGAGACTGCTCTTCAGGCAACATATTATGATGCTGTGTTGTATAAAAGGGATGCTAAAGTTAATCAACAACTTAAAAAAGTTGCCGTTAGAAAACAAACGACTTTGAATTATAAGGTCAATGGGAAAAAGAAGTTTCCTGTTCTATATGTTACTGACCAAGAAATTGCTAAGAAAAAAATCAAATTCCAATCTGGTCGAAAGAACGGCGACCAAATGAATTGGAAGACAAAGACGATTACAGTTGCAGGTGTAAAGAATAAAAAACAAGAGATGAATTTCCAACTTGCTAGTTTAACACCTTATTCTGATTATGAGGTTAAAGTTGTAACTCCAGCTGAATATGTGAAGATTCCTGTAAAAAACAAACAAGTAACCTTGCTATTAATCAATAACTTTAGAAGTAATTTTAATAATATTGAAAAATTGCAAAAGATGTCACTTGACCAGACAGTTACTAAGGATGCACAAGGAGTTTATGTTTCTCTGAATAATTCTAAATCTGCTCAATATCGCTTAGTAGCAAGCGTTGCGTCAGGTTTTGAATTTATGGGCTTCTTCTTAGGCTTAGCTTTCTTAGCTATGTTAGCTTCAACCTTAATGTTTAAAGTGCTATCAGGAGCAAACAGTGATCGTCCTCGATATGAAATGTTGTGGAAGGTCGGATCAAGACGTAAGTTATTAAAGAGCTCGATTAAAGCGGAGATTGGTACCTTGTTCACTTTACCGGCTGTCTTGGGTGTGATTGATGTATTATTTGGACTACAATTTTTCAAAGGGATTTTAGCTAATCCATACGATAAAATTTGGATTCCATTTACGATCTTTTTAGTATTGTATTTGCTTTATTACTTAATTACAGTAAAACTCTATGAAGGAATTGTATTGAAAAAATAATGGTACGAAAAAAGATCTGCAAAATGCAGATCTTTTTAACTGTATTTAGATTAATTTTATTTATTTTGCTTATTTAAAATTGAATGACGAACACCATAGCTAAAGTAAATGATTAAGCCTAAAATAAACCAAATACCAGCACAAAGTTTAGCTTGGTAGTCAAGCCCTAAGAAGACAATTAAAGCAGCCATGAAACCTAAAGCAGGTAAAACTGGATAAAATGGCATCTTGAATGAAGGATCATCAATGTCTTTTCCTTCACGTGGACGCAACTTATAAATACCTAAAGAAACAAACATAAAAGCAATTAAAGTACCAGCTGAAACCAATTGTGACAACATGGAGAAGGGGAAAAATGCTCCAAGTAAAATTGCTACGATTGTTAATGTCCATAAAGCATTATTAGGTCGACGATCTGCATTCAACTTGCCCAGCCATTTAGGAAGCATCCCGTCACGGCCAAATGAATAGATCAATCTTGAACCGGCCATACTCATCCCAATCAAAGCAGTGAACATCCCTAAAACAGCAATGGTTTGAACAATGATGGCAACAATTGGATGACCAGCAAACCGTAAGGCTAAACCCACTGGTTCAGCGGAATTAGCATACTTCTGATAAGGCATAATTCCAATTAAAACTAAACTAACTCCGACAAATAAAGTAACAGCAATAGCAAGTGAGCCTAAAATGCCGCGAGGCATAGTTTTTTGTGGATTAATTGCCTCAGCTGAGTTAGCGGCGATTGAATCAAAGCCAATGTAAGATAAGAAAATCATTGAAACACCAGCATAGATTCCTTGCCAGCCACCGAATGGACCGTTAGCAGTCATCTTGTATTTCGGTATAAATGGGGTGAAGTTAACTTTTTTAATTGCAAAAACGCCAACGGCAATAAAGAGTAGAATGGCTACCACCTTTAATACAACTAAGGCATTTTCAACGCGAGCTGCCCTTGAAACACCATGACCAATTAATAAGGCAACTAACAAGATTGAAACTAAAGAAATGATATCAATAATACCACCGTTATTGCCAAAGGCGTTAGATAATGACGCGGGTAGTTTCCAACCTAATGGTGCGATTAGAGCTCTAAAGTTAGCAGAAAGCCCCGAACCGACGAAAGCCAAAGCAATGAAATATTCTGCTAGAAGGGCCCATCCTGCTACCCAACCCCAGAATTCTCCTAAAACTACGTTGATCCATGAATAAGCTGATCCTGCAAATGGCATTGCAGCAGCCATTTCTGCATAGGCAAAAGCCACTAAACCAGCAGCGATTGCTGCTAAAATAAAGGAAATCGCTACTGCAGGGCCGGTATGCTTAGCTGCAACTTCACCAGGTAGAGTGAAAATTGAAGCGGAGACGATTGTTCCAACACCTAGAGCTAAGAAGTCCTTTACTTTTAATGAGCGAACCAGGTGTCCATCTTTATTTTCATAGACGCGTGGATCTTCTTTACTGTTCATTCTCTGCCAAAGATTCACAACGCAACTCCTCCTTATGTTAAAATATATCCATCTAATTATAATTAAAAATACGTTAAAAAATCAATTACTACATATTTGAAATTCCACTTTTTTTAGAAATTGTTATCTAAGATAGGTTAATCTAGCACTAGCTTATGACCTTTGTTATACTAAAGACTGGTGAAAATCAATGGATGAACTAACTAAAAACGAGGAGCTAGGCGATTTATATGCCTACTATGGCTCTTTATTAACCCGGGGGCAACAATCTTATTTTGAAGACTATTACTACAATGATTTGTCTCTAGGCGAAATCGCTGCTAATCATCAAGTATCTCGTCAGGCTATCTATGATAATCTCAAGCGCTCAAGTAAAATTCTTCAGAACTATGAAGAGAAATTGCATATGAAGCGCGACAACAATCAGGTTGAAGATGTCTTGGCAGATACGCTTTTATCTTTAGATAATGGTGATAGTGAAGCTGCTAAAAAAGAAATAACCAATTTATTAAATCAATTGAGGGGAGAATAGCCCATGGCTTTTGAAAATTTAAGTGAAAGAATTCAAAAAGCATTAAAAAATTTAACTGGCAAAGGTAAGGTCTCAGAAGAAGATATTAATAAGGCTAGTCGTGAAATTCGACTTGCTTTGTTAGAAGCCGACGTTAACTTTAAGGTCGTTAAGGACTTTATTAAAACCATTAAGAAAGAAGCCCTTGGCAAGGAAGTTCAGGAAAGTTTAAACCCAGGTCAACAAGTAATTAAGATCGTTAATGAACAGTTAACGAAGATGATGGGTGAAGAAGCAGTTCCTTTAAACAAGTCTAAGCATATTCCAACTATCATTATGATGGTCGGTTTGCAGGGTACTGGTAAGACTACGACTGTGGGTAAATTAGCCTATCATTTGCAAAAGACCGAAAAGGCCCGTCCGCTGTTGATAGCTGGCGATATTTATCGTCCGGCTGCTGTTGATCAATTGAAACAAATTGGTGATCAGTTAAAAGTTCCAGTATATAGTGAAGACGGAGAAAAAGACGTAGCTAAAATTGTTCAAGATGGACTTGCAGAGGCTGAAAAGAACAAGAATGACTATGTTTTGATCGATACAGCTGGTCGTTTAGAAATCGATGAACCTTTAATGGAAGAATTAGAGCGGGTAAAGAAAGTAGCCCATCCTGATAACATTCTTTTAGTCGTTGATGCCATGACTGGTCAGGCGGCAACAGATGTAGCCAAAGGCTTTGACGAACGCCTTGATGTTACGGGAGTGATTTTGACTAAGTTAGATGGTGATACTCGTGGTGGTGCAGCTCTTTCAATTCGTGCGGTAACTGGTAAGCCGATCTTATTTACTGGTCAAGGTGAAAAATTAAGCGATTTAGATGTTTTCCATCCAGATAGAATGGCATCCAGAATTTTAGGTATGGGTGACATGCTTTCCTTAATTGAAAAAGCCCAACAAGATTATGATGCTAAGGAAGCTGAAAAAGTCGCTGAAAAGATGCGGGAAAATACTTTTGACTTCAATGATTTTGTTGATCAATTGCAACAAGTTCAAAAAATGGGGCCTCTTGACCAAATCATGAAGATGATTCCGGGACTAGCTAATAATCCGCAATTAAAGAATCTAAATGTTGATCAAAAGCAAATTGATCATACTGAAGCAATTGTTTATTCAATGACTCCTGAGGAACGAGAAAATCCTGATATGCTTAATCCAAGCCGTCGCCGAAGAATAGCTGCTGGTTCAGGTCGTCCTGTAGTTGAAGTCAATAGGATGATTAAGCAGTTTAAGCAAATGCGCGACATGATGAGTAAAATGTCTAAAGGAAATATGAAGGGCTTGAGCAATTTGCCTGGAATGGATTCGCCAATGGCTAAGATGGCAATGCGCCGAATGAATAAGAATTTCAAGAAAAATAAGAAGAAGCGTTTACGCAAGGTAAAAAGATTCCATTCTTAAAAAATAAACTGTTAAGGAAAAATACTTTACACCTGTTAAGTTTGGTGGTATATTATTAATCGTTAAGTTTTAGGAGGAAATTAATTTATGTCAGTTAAAATTCGTATGCACCGTGCTGGTGCCAAGAGAAAGCCATTTTACAGAATCGTTGTTGCAGACTCACGTATGCCACGTGATGGTCGCTTCATCGAACAAGTTGGTTACTACAACCCAGTTTCACAACCAAAGGAATTGAAGCTTGACGAAGACAAGATCTTTGAATGGTTACAAAAAGGTGCACAACCTTCAGACACTGTTAGATCACTTCTTTCAGGTGCTGGCTTGATGGCTAAGTTGCACGATGCAAAATACAACAAGTAATTTTGCTATTAATTAAAAGCTTGATGCCGTGTGCTTCAAGCTTTTTTTATACCTAAAGGAGAAAAAATGGAATATTACGATGTTGCTCGGATTTTAACTACGCACGGTTTGAATGGTGAAGTTAAAGTTAGTGTAATTACTGATTTCCCTGAAGATCGTTTTGCTATAGGGATGCATTTGGCAATCAAAGATGAAACTTCTCAAGTTTTAACTGTGGCCAAGAGTAGACCTTTTAAGCAATTTTGGTTAGTTCAATTTGCAGAGATTACTGATATTGATCATGCTGAAAAATTAAAAGGAAAAATACTAGTTGTTAGTGAAGCCGACCGCGGTGAACTACCTGAAGGCGTTTATTACTATAAGGACATCTTTGACTGTGATGTCATTGATGAAGAATCCGGTAAGCGCTTGGGTAAAATCACTGATATTGAATCACCTGGTGCTAATGATATTTGGCTAGTCCATGAAGATAATGGTAAAGAGTATTGGATTCCTAATATTGCATCGGTGGTTAAAAAAGTAGATGTAGCTAATAAAAAAGTCTATGTTGAGTTATTGGAGGGCTTACGCGATGAAGATTAATGTATTGACACTTTTTCCTGATATGTTTGCTCCTTTGCAAGTTTCAATGTTGGGACGTGGGCTTGAAGATAAAAAATGGGAGCTTAATTTAGTTAATTTTCGTAATTTCACTACCGATGTACATCATCATGTTGATGATACGCCCTATGGTGGTGGCGCTGGGATGGTTTTGCAAATTATGCCGATTAAAAAAGCACTTGACTCGTTACCATCTACAGGTAAGGTAATTATTACTGCACCACAAGGTAAAACTTTTAATGAAAAAATGGCGCAAAGCTGGGCCCAAGAAGATGAATTAACCTTTATTTGCGGACATTACGAGGGCTTTGATCAGCGGGTTTATGACTTGGCTGACGAAACTGTTTCAATCGGTGATTATGTTTTAACTGGTGGTGAATTGCCAACAATGAGTATGATTGATGCTACAGTAAGACTTTTACCTGGTATTTTGGGCAATGCAGCTAGTCCAGTTGAAGAAAGCTTTTCACATGGGTTGTTAGAATATCCGCAATATACGCGTCCAGCAGATTTTGAAGGGCAAAAGGTGCCAGAGATATTGACTAGTGGCAATCATCAAAAAATTGCACAATGGCGGCATAAAGAGGCTCTTAGAACAACATATTTGCATCGACCTGATTTGCTCAAAGAACGAGTTTTAACAACTGAAGAAAAGAAAATGTTGGCAGATATTAAAGCAGAGCTTGATTAAGCAAGCTCTACTTGATATACTATTCATCGTGGCGTGACCACAATGAATAAGTTTAGGGGTGTTCCGCTGGCGTTGGTACGTTGATGAATGCCGAAGAAGGAGAAAAGTATATTATGGATCCATTAATTCAAGAATTAACTAAAGAACAACTTCGTGACGATATTCCTGCATTCCGTGCAGGTGACACTGTTACTGTTCATGTACGTGTTGTTGAAGGTACTCACGAACGTATTCAGTTGTTCGAAGGCGTTGTAATCAAGAAGAAGGGTACTGGCATCGGTGCTACTTACACAGTTCGTAAGATTGCTTCAGGTGTTGGTGTTGAAAGAACCTTCCCAGTTAACGACCCACGTGTTGCTAAGGTTGAAGTTAAGCGTCATGGTCGTGTACGTCGTGCTAAGCTTTACTACTTACGTGAACGTCACGGCAAGTCAGCAAGAATTGCTGAAGCACGTCGTTAATCATAACGTCAATCATAAAAAGGTCAGTTCCAGTGGAACTGGCTTTTTTTCTACCCAAAAGTTGTATATAAAATGCTATGATGGAGTTATGGAATGAATGAGGTGAAATAAATGAAGTTCAATTGCAAATTTGCACTTGTGGCAGCAACCGTATTGACAGTAGCACCTATATTATCTTTTCCCAATATCACGACTACGGTACAAGCAACGACGAAGAAAGCCCAAGCAGCTAAGAATACAATCCAGGTAAATAAAGCACCAATAATTTATGATCGTGCAGGTAATTATAATTCGAAATATCATCAAAATATCAAAGCTGGTACTCGTTTAAAATATAGTGGCAAGACTTATATTATTCAGCAGCGCTTTGCAGCTGGGATTCCTGTGCCAACTAGTCGAATTATTGGTGGTAAGCTTTACTATTCGATTGGTAAAGGAGGCTATGTTAAAGAAAGCGATGTGTTAACCTGGCTTGGTAACACAAATACGGTCAAGTTACATTTTCGGCACAAGAAAAATTATATTTATGATAAAAATGGTAAAAAATTAGTTAGCTATAATGGTGGCAAGAATTATTTTACTAATAAACAAAAACCAAAAATTGAGGTACCATACTATAATTCGCCTAAGCAATTATTTAATATTGATAAGGGCGGTTATATTGATGCCAGCCAAGTAACTACTTTGAATGGCAAGGGAACCGTGTTTTTAAATAATAATGCACCTATTTATGATGCAACAGGCAAGCAAGTCAAGAATAAAAATCTAAAACAAGGCACGGTTTTAAACTATTATGGTAAACCTAAGAAAGCGGCTGCTAATACTCAATTTTATTATTATCAAAATAAAACTAAGATGACTTTACCTGCAATTCAACAGGGTGATCATACTTATTTTCAGATTAGTAAAACACAATATATCAATGCGGCAGACGTTGCTTTAGTAGATGGTAAGACGTTGTGGGATAAAGGACCTGTGAGTGTGTCTTTAATAAATGATGCATATGCGTATACTGCCAAATTTAAGCAAAATAAAAAGGTGCTTTATCGTGCTGGCGCTAAACTAACGGTTGATAGAACCAAAATAGAAGGTGAAAAATCACCTCAACTTTATTTACATGTTAAAGGTACCAAAAACTATCTTTATTGGGGGAATGAAAAAGACTATGGCGCATCACCATTAGATTATCGTCACGGTTCAACTAATTTAATATTGCAGACACTGTTGCATAATTAGTCTGTGTGTAATACTTTTAAACTGATATCATAAAGGACTATTATCTTAATAGAAGGTGATAGCCTTTTATTTTAAAAAGATCACAATGATAAAATGGCTGTATAGTAGTAATGATGAAAAAAGATTGTGAAGAAATTCAGCTGTGAAACGGTTGTGAAACTAAGACAAAAATCACAAAGTTGGCAGATATCTATTACTAATCTTGATATAAAGACATTTGTTATTGTGAAGCTATTTTTGTAAAAAATAATATTAAATGTGGAATTAGCGTTAGAACCAATAGTTATCCACATTTGTAAATGTCCCCAGTAAAGTCGAGTAAAACAAAAATTTAAAAGAAGATGGAAAAATGGATTATCCGAAAAAACTGATTGACGAAGTGAAAGAACGATCTAAAGGCATGCAGCTAGAAGGAATTAATTCTGGCTCGGGTCCCCAACATCCTTTATTAATGATTGTCGGTGAAGCTCCTGGTCGAAATGAAATTGTTAATAATATTCCCTTTAGCGGGGATACGGGTAAGGAATTGGATAAATCATTGAAGCAGATTGGTCTGACACGTGATCAGGTATATATTACATCTGCTGTGAGAAGTCGACCTTTTGCAATCAAAAAGGTTTTTAGCAAGCGTGAAAATAAAGAAGTAATCAAATATCCCAATCGTAAGCCAACCAAAAAAGAGATTCTAGCTCATGCGCCTTTCTTAGATTTTGAAATTGACTATGCTCAACCAAAACTAATTGTTGCCTTGGGTAATACGGGATTAGAACGTCTTTTGGGGTCTGGTCATAAGATTTCAGCTGAACATGGTCAAGTAATTAAAAATACACCAATTTTACGTTTAAATGAAACTAAAGACGGCTATATTTGGTCAAAAGAAAGATACACTATTTTCCCAGAATATCATCCTGCCGCTGTTTTTTATAATCGCAAGCTAACAGATGATATTATTAAAGATTGGGATAAAATCAAGCCGTATGTAGAAAAGGAAAAATCTGAAAATGAGTAATGAAACTTTTTTGATTCCAATTAGACAAAATAATGATTTATCGGATATCGCTTTAAATGAATTACGCATGGATCTAGATGAGCATGCCTTACATCAACGTTATTACACTGATATTGCTTATTTAGCAGGAAATAGTCGTAAGTATAGTCTAAATAGTGTACAAACCGTTGCGAGCCCTTTGATAGGTAAGAAAATTTTATTTTTGGGTTCTTCCGTTACTTTTGGTTTTGGCGCTTTGGGTGAAAGCTTTGTTGATTATCTTTGGAAGCGTGATGGCGTTGCTGCAATTAAAGATGCAGAAAATGGTACGACCTTAGTTGATGAAGATACTTATAAGCCAAACGATTCTTATGTTGCTCGTTTTAGAGAAGAGTTGACCGAATCACAACCTGATGTTTTTGTCTTACAACTTTCAACTAATGATGCAAATCAAAATAAAAAACTAGGCAAAATTACTAATCAAAACTTTGACACCAAAACCATTACGGGAGCTTTGGAATATATGATTTCAACGGCTCAAGCAAGGTGGAAATGTCCAATTTTAATTTATACTAATCCTTATTTTGCTAATCCGTTATACAAACAGATGGTTGAACGAGTACACGAACTGTCTCAAAAGTGTCACATTGAGATTCTAGATTTATACGATCATCCTGATTTTCAGCATCAAGACGCTTTGTATATGGCTGATGAAATTCATCCAACTCGTGCGGGTTATCTAAAGAAATGGTTACCATTATTTGAAGAAAAAATAACTGAAATTTTGGCATAAAGAAAGACCTAGATAAATTATCTAGGTCAAAATTGAAATTAGTCAATGTTATTACGATACAAGCTAACTACCTTACCCAAAATTGTAACTTTAGGTAAAATGATTGGAGCCATTGTATCATTTTCTGGCTGTAATCGGTAGTGATCCTTTTCTTTGTAGAAACGCTTAACTGTAGCTTCATTTTCTTCAGTCATTGCCACCACGATTTCACCATTGTTGGCAGATGATTGTTTGCGTACGATTACGCTATCACCGTTTAAAATGCCAGCGTTAATCATACTTTCACCGTGGACTTTGAGCATAAAGAGTTCACCAGCATCACTTTTTAAGTCTGGTGGGAGTGGAAAGTAGTCATCAATATCTTCAACTGCCAGAATTGGTTGTCCTGCAGTAACCACACCGATAACTGGAATTTCCTTTGGCTTGATACCTAACTCTTTTTTACCCTCACGGGTAATTTCCAAAGCACGAGGTTTTGTAGCGTCTTTTACTAGCCAGCCCTTTCTTTCAAGGCGAGCTAAATGACCATGGACAGTGGAAGTAGAAGAAAGACCAACTGCAGAACAGATTTCTCTAACTGTAGGTGGAATGCTCCGTTTCTCAACTGTATCGTAAATATATTGCAAAATTTCTAGTTGCTTTTTATCGCTTGTTTTTCTTGGCATTTTTAATTCTCCGTTTGTATTTATGGTACTTAATATTATAACCTAATTCTACCAGATAATGTCAATATTCTCAAACAGGCGTTCTTAAGAAGTTATACTTTTTTTATGATAAAAAATAAGGTAGACTAATGATTGTTAATGTGAGGTGGAACTATTATGGATAATAAAGATGCAATGAGTAAAGAAGAAGAAAAAAAGGTAACAGATCGAATTAATGAACTTTACCATAAGAAAGAAAAAGAAGGATTAACTCCTGAAGAAGAAGCAGAAAGAAAAGAACTGCATAAGAAGTTTTTAGCTAACTTTAGAGCAGCTTTTAAACAAGATGTTGAAAACATGGTTATCTTGGATAAGAATGGTAAAGAAGTTACTTCAGAACGAGCTAAACGTGCTCAAAGAAAAAAAGGACTTAGAAAAGATTAACTAGCTCTTTTAATAAGTTAGAGGATTATGATAAAATATAAATGTTAGTTAGATGGAGGATTTAATAAGATGAATTTAGGTTTAGCAATTTTTTTGATCATTGTTGCGCTCTTGGTTGGTGCAACAGCGGGTTTCTATGGTGCAAGAGCATACATGAAGAAGTACTTTAAGGAAAATCCTCCTATTAGTGAAGATATGATCGTTGCTATGATGTCTCAAATGGGACAAAAGCCTTCAAATAAGAAGGTACATCAAGTAATGAACATGATGAAACACCAACAAAGGTAATTAATTTAGATTATTTTTGGAAAGAGGCGAAGGATTTTCTTTGTCTCTTTTTTGTGCAATTTTTAAAATGAGGTGAAATATGGGAATATTTAGCAAACTAGGTTGGTTTTTTAAGGCTGAAAAAAAGCGCTACATTATTGGGATTACTTTCTTAGCGCTGACTTCCTTAGCCAATTTAGTACCACCGCGCGTATTAGGTTTGATGGCTGATCAACTTGATCAAGGACATATTTCCTGGGGCCAATACGGAATGCTGATCATTGCCGTTTTAGCCGCAGCGCTCACTCTTTATATTTTGCGCTATTTCTGGCGTAAGCAAATCTGGGGCGGAGCGGCAGAATTGGAACGGCAGATGCGGTCAAAGTTATTCGATCATTTTATGATTATGGACCGAACTTTTTATCAGCGCCATCGAACGGGTGATTTAATGGCACATGCCACTAATGATGTTTCCGCTATTCAGAATGTAGCTGGAGACGGTGTTTTAACTTTAGTTGATTCTTTAGTTATGGGGCTGTCAACAATGATCGCAATGATTATTTTTGTTGATTGGCGTTTAACAATTGTCGCTTTATTACCGTTGCCATTTTTGGCTTTGGGAGCTTGGAAGCTAGGCGATCATCTACATGATGCTTTTGATAAATCACAAGCTGCGTTTTCAAAGTTGAATAATAAGACACAAGAATCCGTTTCGGGTATTAAAGTGCTTAAAACTTTTGGTCAGGGTAAAGAAGATACTGCTGCTTTTGACAAGATGGTCGATGAAACGATCAATATTAATAAAAAAGTTTTTGTCTGGGATTCCTTATTTGATCCACTGGGAACAATAATTATCGGTACTACGTATGTGATTACGATTATTTATGGGGGACTATTAGTAACTAACAAGATTTTATCAATTGGCCAGTTGGTTTCTTTTATCGCGTATATTTCTAACATGGTTTGGCCAATGTTTGCTATTGGTTATTTGTTTAATATTCTAGAGCGTGGTAGTGCAAGTTATGACCGTGTAGAAAAGTTACTTGATGAAAAGCCTTTGATTACTGATGCACATGCAGATCCAAATATTACTTCTCAAGATTTGCAAGGTGAATTAAAATATGACATTAAATCATTCGCATATCCAGATGAGCCAGATATTCCAGTTTTAAAGCAAGTCAATTTCACTTTAAAACCTGGGCAAACTTTAGGGTTAGTTGGTCGAGTTGGTGCGGGTAAAACCACAATTATTCAACTGCTTTTGCGAGAATTTGATCAGTATGATGGTCAAATTACTCTGAATGGCAAAGATATTAGAAATATTCCACTAAAGGTATTACTCAGTCAGATCTCCTACGTTCCTCAAAATAATTTCTTGTTTTCAACTAGTATCGGCAAAAATATTGCTTTCTCTTCTGAAAATGTAGATAAGGATGATATTGCAGCTGCAGCCAAGAAGAGTGATTTGCATGATGATGTTTTGCAAATGCCTAAAGGCTATGAAACATTAGTTGGTGAAAATGGGTTATCGCTTTCAGGTGGTCAAAGACAGAGAATGTCGATTGCCCGTGCGTTGTTAAAAGATAGTCAGATCTTGATTTTGGATGATGCTTTATCAGCAGTTGATGCGAAGACTGAAACTGAAATTTTATCATCATTAAGAAAAGAGCGAGCAGATAAGACTACGATGATTGCAGCTCACCGCTTAACTTCTGTCATGGATGCGGATCTGATTTTAGTTTTAAAAGATGGGCGAATCGTTGAACGAGGCAATCACCAACAACTTTTAGACGAAGATGGTTGGTATGCAGAAATGTGGCGTAGACAAGAGTTACAAGCAAAGGTGGGTGAAGATGTAGATGAATAACGAAGAACAACATGAATCCGTCTGGTCGAAGACAATTCCGTTTAAAGAACAAGTTGACATTTTTAAACGACTAATGGGCTTTGTGGAGCAATTTAAATTTGAAATGATCATTGCTTTAGTTGGAGCTTTTGTTGTCAGCATAATTAATATTCTTTTACCAAGGGGTTTGCAATATTTCTTAGATCATTTCTTGTTACACCAAAATACAACGGTGCAAGTGATTCTTTTTGCAGGATTATTGTATGCTTTAGGCTCTATTTTAAAGGCAATTATCCAGTTTACTTATCAATATTTCTTTGCCTTAGGCTCAGAGAAAACATTAGAAAGTGTCAGAAGAGCGCTTTACCGTAAGTTACATAAATTAGGGATGCGTTATTTTGACCAAACTCCAGCTGGTTCAATTGTTTCAAGAGTTACTAATGATACAATGACTTTGAGCAATTTTTTGACTGTTCTATCAACTTTTGTAATTGGTGTTTTCTCTGTAGTAACAGCATTAGTAGCGATGTTTACTACTAATGTAGTTGCTGGCTGGTTAATTTTGCTTTTTATGCCAATTCTGTTATTTGTTATTTGGCTTTACTCTCAAAGAAGTTCGCGACTTTATCGTAATTATCGTGAACGCCTTAGTCGAATTAACACTAATTTGAACGAATCAATTGAAGGAGTCTCTGTTATTCAAGAGTTTAATCAGGAAAAACGGATGACCCACAATTTTGAAGGCGAAAATGGTGGGTTAATGAATACTCGTTTTAATATGATTCGGGTTAATTCACTATTATTGTCGCCTTTAACCTCATTGCTTTATTCATTAGCCTTGGCTGTTTCATTGATGTATTTTGGTTTTCCATTACGTGAGACTTTTGTACCAGCCGGTGTGGTATATGCTTTTTCACAATATATTTCACAGCTGTTTAACCCGATTTCAACTATGATGGACCAAATGACTTTCTTCCAAGATGGGATTGTTGCTGGTAAAAGAATTTTTTATATTTTGGATGATACGCAATATGAACCTAAACAAGATGCACAAGCCGGCTTAACAATTAGCAAAGGGAAGATTGAATTTAAGCATGTGAGTTTTTCATATGATGGCAAGCATGAAATTTTGCATGATATTTCTTTTGTGGTTAACCCAGGCGAAACATTAGGAATTGTTGGACATACTGGTTCAGGAAAAAGCTCAATTATTAATGTGATGATGCGCTTTTATGAATTTGGTCAAGGTGAAGTTTTAATCGATGATGTTGATATTCGTAAATATCCTAAAGAGGAGTTACGCAAAAAACTTGGATTAGTTTTGCAAGAGCCATTTATGTTTTATGGCGATATCGCTTCTAATATTCGTTTATATAATAAGCAGATTACTGATGCTCAAATTAAGGCTGCGGCTAAAGCAGTTCAAGCTGATCAATTTATTGAAAAAATGCCAGGTAAATACTATGCAAAGGTAATTGAAGGTGGAGAGGAATTTAGTCAAGGGCAACGGCAACTAATTTCTTTTGCCAGAACTTTAGTCACAGACCCCAAAGTTTTAGTATTAGATGAAGCAACTGCTAATGTTGATACCGAAACTGAAACTTTAATTCAGCAAGGTCTAAAACGTTTACGTAAAGGACGGACCACTCTAGCAATTGCCCACCGGCTTTCAACTATTGCCGATGCTGATCAAATCATTGTTTTGGATAAAGGACGAATTATTGAGCGCGGTACTCATGAAGAATTATTAGCGCAAAAAGGCTATTATTATAACTTGTATACTTTGCAAAATAATGAAAATAAGGATAATTAATTTTGAGGACGTTTGTTTAGTAACGACGTCCTTTTTGCTATAATAATGAAAAAGTATTAAATAATTATGAATATTTGTAAGGAGAAAAAATGAGAAGATATTTTGCCGTTCGTGGTGGAGCTGGCGATGTTGCACAACCAGATCTTAATGCCAAACCACAAGATAATTTGTATTTAGCTGTCAATTCAGAATGGTTGTCTAAAGCTAAAATCCCTGCAGATAAGACGTCTGCTGGGATTAACTCTGAACTAGATCAACGAATTGAAGATCGGGTAATGAAAGATTTTGCTGATGTTGCAGCGGGTAAAGAAAGAATGCCTGATATCAAGGATTTTGGAAAAGCAATTGCTTTATATAAAATTGCCAAAGATTTTGACAAAAGGGATGCTGAAAAAGCTAATCCAATTCAAAAAGATTTACAAAAGTTATTAGCTTTGAGTAGCTTTAGTGATTTTGAACAAAAGGCTGCTGATTTATTTATGGGTCCATATACTTTGCCATTTGTCTTTGATGTTGATGCTGACATGAAGAATACTGATGTAAATGTGCTTCATTTTGGTGGACCAAGTACATTTTTACCAGATACTACGACCTATAAAACAGCTGATGCCAAAAAACTCTTGGATATTTTACAAGATCAAAGCATTAATTTGTTAATGATGGCCGGGGTTGGTAAGAGTGAAGCACGTACTTATGTTGCCGATGCTTTAGCTTTTGATCAAAAATTGGCTAAGATTGTTAAATCAACCGAAGAATGGTCAGATTACGCAGCAATCTATAATCCAGTAAACTATGCTGAATTTATTGCAAAATTTAAGTCATTTAAGATGGCTGACTTTATGGCTGCTGTTTTGCCAGTTAAACCAGAGCGTATCATTGTAATGGAACCACGTTTTCTTGATCATGCTGAGAGTTTATTAAACGCAGCTAATTTTGCCGAAATTAAAGGCTGGATGTTGGTTAAATACATTAACAATGTAGCTAGATTTTTGTCTCAAGCTTTTCGAGAAGCAGCATTTCCATTTAATCAGGCAATTACTGGTACGCCACAATTGCCAACTCAAATTAAACAAGCTTATCGTTTAGCAAATAGTGCTTTTGATGAAGTAGTCGGCATTTTTTATGGGCAAAAGTATTTTGGAGCTAAGGCCAAAAAAGATGTTGAAGACATGATTCATAAGATGCTCAAGGTTTATGAGGAAAGAATCAAATCAAATACCTGGCTTTCTGCTGAAACCAAAAAGAAAGCTGTGATTAAGTTAAAGGCGTTGGTTTTAAAAATTGGTTACCCAGACAAGATCGAAGAAATCTTTGACTTATTGCAAGTTGATCCGAAAAAGAGCTTGTATGAAAATGAAGCGGCAATGTCAACTGTACGAACGAAATATATGCTTAATAAGTTAACTAAGCCAGTTGACCGTTCAGTTTGGCTAATGCCAGGTAATTTAAATAATGCCTGCTATGATCCACAAAGAAATGATTTAACTTTCCCAGCAGGAATCTTGCAGGCACCGTTTTATGATATTAATCAATCGCGCGGTGCTAACTATGGCGGTATTGGTGCAACTATTGGTCACGAAGTATCACATGCTTTTGATAATAGTGGTGCTAAGTTTGATGAACGAGGAAATATGAATAATTGGTGGACTGATGCAGACTTCGCTGAATTTAATAAACGAGTTGGCCAAATGGTTGATATTTTTGATGGTTTGCAATATGGTCCAGCTAAAGTGAATGGTAAGCAAGTTGTTGGTGAAAATATAGCTGATTTAGCTGGACTTGCCTGTGCTGTCCAAACTGGAAAAGATGATGGTGCCGATTTAAAGGATCTTTTTGAAAACTATGCTCGTAGCTGGATGCAAAAACAACGTCCTGAAGCAATCAAAACAGAAGTTCAAACCGATGTCCATGCGCCGCAGCCAACTAGAGTAAATATTCCGGTTCAATGCCAAGATGAATTCTATGATGCATTTGACGTTAAGAAGACAGATGGCATGTGGCTTAACCCAGAAGATAGAATTACAATCTGGTAAAAATAACAAGAATCTATATTGGCCTAAGTGAATAAGATGAAGATAACCCATTAGGTTATGTAGCATTGACCTTTGATAAGCTTAACCACCAAATTTTAGGTGGGGCAGTAATGTCTACTTATGATTTAACAGGTTAAGGAAATGTCCTTAGTTTAGCTATTCGCCATAGACTTACTTTAGAAGATCTTGCAGAACAAGATTTCTTCTTCTCACCAAGTTTTGACCGTCAATGGAGTCTACTTAACTTGGCGGCCCAACATGCCTTAGGCTGAGCTAAATTCTAATTTAATGAAAGTAGGTCTCAATATGAAGTATCCAGAAACAAAAGAAAGGTTAAATGAATTAGTCATTAATTTATTGCATATGCACATGATTGTTCGCCGTCACCATTGGTATATGCGCGGCAGTCAATTCTTGAAGTTGCACCCATATCTTGATGACTTAATGGATGAACTAGATGATCAGATTGATGGTCTTGCAGAAAGACTAATTACCATCGATGGTTCACCTGTTGCCACTTTAAGGGAAGTTGTTCAATTAAATAAAATTCCTGGTGAAAAGGGGAGTTGGGACTTCACTAATACACAAAGACTTGAAAAGATCATTTCAGGCTATCGTTATTTAGATAAGCTCTATGAAGAAGCGCTTGAAGCTTCTGATAAAGAAGGAGATTACTCGACTAATGATATTTTGACTGGTTTCCATACTGATCTTGAAAAGCGACTTTGGATGTTAACGGCTGAACTTGGTCAAGCTCCAGATATTGATGCATAAGTCGTAAATTTAGAGAAAATAGCGAATCTGTAGTGGTTCGCTATTTTTTATGGCAAAAAGCTCTATCACAATTTACGTAAGCACCTGAAATTTGGACTATAATTTCGAGGCTTTTGTTATGTCTAAATTATCTGAACGAGACATTAATTATTTCTGAAACTTGCGAACTCTGTTCGCGGGTGTGTCATTGTTTCATAGCTTCTGTTTTAGTTTTACGCTGTCCTTCAGGTCTTTGTCTGTGTTGCAGGTTTATCCATTATTTGGCCCGACTAGACATCTGTACGCGCACATGAAAAAATTGATAGTCAATTCCTTCATTAATAACGTCACTATTAGTGATACACAAGAAAAATGCTACCAAATCAGTCAGATTTAGTAGCATTTTTTTAGATTAATTAAAGTAAATTTTAGAAAAGATATTTATTAAGCAAGACAGTTAGGTAATGTTTATTTTACAAACCCTGCACTAAACCAGTTAGTTGCGCTTGGTTTAAGTGACCATCCAGTTACTTTTTTATTAACAGCGGTTATTGAATATGAATTAGTGGTAGGTACAACATAGGCCTCATTGTACATCCATTTTTGCCATTTTCTGAATGCGTCAACACGATACTTATGGTTGAAAGCTTTTTCTGAGTCAATATCAGCTAAAAGCTTACTTTGTACAGGGGAAACAAAACGTGCCATATTATATGGTGCAGCAGCGCTATAAAGATCATTAGGAGAAGGTTCACTTGAAAGTGACCAGCCACCTTCAAAGACATCAATTTTTGGATCATCAGATTGAACTGCTTGTACCCAATTGTTAAATTCCATTGGACGACCGCCAACAAACTTAACGTTCAAACCGATTTTCTTCCATTGTTGGATATAATTACGCCATACGGGCTCTGCGGTAGTAGCATTGTTTCTAACAGCTAAATTAATAGTAAGCTTCTTTCCGTTAGGTTGAACTCTGAATTCGCCTTTCTTTTTATATCCGGCTTTATCTAGTAATTGGTTGGCTTTCTTCAAATTATATGGGTAACCTTTAATTGAACTATCGGAAAAGTCACCAAATTGTTCTGGAATCAAAGTATTAACACGGAATGCTAATCCTTGGTAATAGCGTTTAGCAACAGCATCAATATTCATTGCATAGGCCATTGCTTTACGTAATGCTGGATTATTCATCTTGGCATTCTTATTTTCAACATTCTTTCCTAGCTTCTTATCCCATTTACCAACTTTAAAAGCTAAGTAGTTATAACTAAGTGGAACTTCACCAATAAAGTTAGTATCAGTTGCATTCTTAGTTTGATCCCATTGTGTATTAACCACATCAGCAATATCAAATTTATGACTTTTAATGGCTTGGGTAGCAGAACTGGAGCTGATAACAGATGCAGTTACTTTTTCAAAGTTTGGTGTACCACGCCAGTAATAAGGATTACGCTCCCAAGAAACAGATTGACCACGAACAATATTAGATACACGGAATGGTCCAAAAAATAGTGGGGATTTTCTGACCTTGTCACTAGATAAAAGCTTTGAAAAAGGTACATCCTTTAAGTAATGATAGGGTTCAGCACATTCCCAGAAATATCCATTACCTGATTGAAGCATACCAGGCTTCATTTGCTTGAAATGGATTACGACTTTGCGTCCATTTTCACCATCAGGCATTTCAATTCCAGAAATTTTCTTGCTTTTGCCTTCATGATATTCAGCTAAGCCAACAATATCAGCTAAAGATTCAGTATATCTTTGTGATTTAGAGTCTTTATTTGCAATAATTTCATAAGCAAATTCAACGTCTTTAGCATTCACTTGCTTACCATCTGACCACTTAACTCCTTTTTTCACTTCGATTGTGATAGTCTTAGCTTTCCGATTTAGTTTAAAAGTAGCAGCTCCTTTATTATTAATCTTATATTGATCATCTGTTGAAAATAAAGATTCTAGACCTGGGCTTTGTACCTCACTATCAATTGTAGTATCTGATAATTCTGGTAAGAAAATACCAGTGAATGGACTGTCTGATTCAACAGCATAGGTTAAAGTTTTAATACTTTTTACGGGAACAGTTTCGCTAAACTTATGATTAGTTTTATTTGCATTACTACTGTTTGTATGTTTGAAACTGTCAAATCTTTTGTGTAAATAGATCTTTCTCGTAAATTGATTTTTTAATTATTTATTTAA
>NZ_PCYY01000078.1:0-412 GCF_002553955.1 Lactobacillus sp. UMNPBX12 | reverse complement strand
AACTTTGACGACCACCATATCATTTTCTTGCCGGGCATTGATCCGAATGTAACTTGCACCATTGCCATATTTAAAGGCATTTGAAACTAAATTATTAAAAACT
This sequence comes from Lactobacillus sp. UMNPBX12, assembly GCF_002553955.1. NCBI lineage: Bacteria > Bacillati > Bacillota > Bacilli > Lactobacillales > Lactobacillaceae > Lactobacillus > Lactobacillus sp. UMNPBX12. The sequence goes on along the minus strand of NZ_PCYY01000078.1, from coordinate 309 downwards.
CGACCAAGCTTCTCCGGATCCGCCTCAATCATTAAAGGATTAGGAATAACTGAGGAAGTAATTTCGATTCCGCGGTGCTGGGCTTCTAATTCAAAACTTGCCGTTAACTGTTCAATTAACTGGTTAAGATCGATTTTCATAATATTTACTGGTGCCCCATGTTGCTGAACTTTTGTATATTCAAACAAATCATCCACCAAGGTCTTCATTTGCTTAGCTTTCTCATAAGCAGTATGGGTGTATTTTAGAATATCTTCCTCACTACGATACTGCTTATCTTCAATCAATCCCAAGTAGCCAATAATACTA
>NZ_PCYY01000077.1:0-417 GCF_002553955.1 Lactobacillus sp. UMNPBX12 | reverse complement strand
AAAAGGCGATATCCAATTCGGCAATGATTTACTGTCCAGCGACCGCACCCCATTCGCCGTTCTGCGAAACGGCAGCTTTATTACGAACGATTATATATACACAAAGAACACGTGCTATAGCCAAAAAACAGGTGAAGTGCTGGAAGATCAGGATGCGTGCCTCCCTTACAAGGAGAAAGCAAACGAAGAACTTTCTCTCTCTGATAAAATTTTAAATGGTGACCTGCTCAGGTTTTCCGAATGAAAAAATCCCTCTATCAAGAGGGATTTTTTACGTTTCCAACATCACCTTGCCAGTCAGCTTTGTTTCATAGCCGTTTAAATGAGACAAATTCGCCTTGTATTCCTCAGAATTCAAAATCTCCTTCACGGCTTTCAGCAGCTGCTCATGTTTTTTCAAAACAACGATATCATATT
>NZ_PCYY01000076.1:0-418 GCF_002553955.1 Lactobacillus sp. UMNPBX12 | reverse complement strand
GGGAAATAAAATTAAGGAAATATTCATCCTTACACAAACTATTTTACGGTCTCATTTTAAAAAAGGCTTCTAGTGTCAAGATACTTAAATCTGTTATTCCAAATATTAAACATGATCCTAAAATTATCTTTATATTCTGCTTTTTTATACATATGAAATATAAAGATAGCATCATTATTTCTAAAATAGTTACTCCAAAGTTCATAAATAATTGTGTTGGACTAAATATTGCTAATAATATTGCTATAAGTCCTATTACCCAAATAGTAATCTTATTTCTTTTATATGTATTAGATATATTGCAAAAAATAAAAAGATCTGTAATTATTGAAAAAACAGTGAGTAATAATATCCAAAAAAAATTCGAAAATTGCAATTTCAAATTGAACACTTTTGAAAATTAAATTCTGTATATTGA
>NZ_PCYY01000075.1:0-444 GCF_002553955.1 Lactobacillus sp. UMNPBX12 | reverse complement strand
GATGGTACCCCATTTATTAGGATGACTTCTTTGTTTCAGCATATTGATATTGATAGAAATGGTGATGTTGAAATTAAATATAATGCTGATATTGCCCCTTATATCTTTCAATTAAAACAACAATATTATTCGTTCAATCTAATCGAACTAAGTAGAGTTCGTTCAAAATACACCCTAATTATGCTTAAATTATGGAATGCTACTGTAATGGAAAAATGGTCTAACTTTAATGATCCTCATAGAAAGCTACCTGATTTATATTTAAATGCTAGCCTTGAAAAATGGGAGTCTTGGTTTTTAGGATATACGGTAGATGAAAAAGGAAATAAAACTCCTATACGTTGGTCTGCAGGGAGATTTAAAAAAGAAGCTCTAGGTGTAGCACTAAATGAATTAGCTGAATTATATCCTAAATCTACTATTACTTTAACACCAGACAAAAGA
>NZ_PCYY01000074.1:0-472 GCF_002553955.1 Lactobacillus sp. UMNPBX12 | reverse complement strand
GAGCATCCTTCAATTGAAATGATCTACTCATATGTTAAGGAAAATGGCTTTAGCGTAAGTTTGGCAACTGTTTATAATACATTAGAGTTATTTATGAACAGAAAATTAATCATTGAAGTAACACCAGACAATGAAGGTCATATGAGATATGATTATTTTGCAGAACCACACTATCACGTTATTTGTGTAAACTGTAATAAAATTATCGATGTACCTAATGATGAATACGTAACATTAGAAAAAGATGCGGCTGAGAAAACTGGCTTTAAAGTCTGTAATAGTCAATATGAGGTCTATGGATTATGTCCAGAATGCCAAGCTAAGATAGCTGATTAGCTATTGACTTTATATGAAAGTTATCATATTATTAATGACATATTAAAGCGATGAAGTAGATTAGTAGATTTGATAGTCAATTTTTAAGAGACTTGATGGTGCTGCGAATCAAGATAAACTATCAATCGAATTACAC
>NZ_PCYY01000073.1:0-491 GCF_002553955.1 Lactobacillus sp. UMNPBX12 | reverse complement strand
AATGAATTTGGTCATTGGGAATGTGATCTTGTTCTAGGGCATAAAACCAAAGATGATCAGGTTCTATTAACGCTTTCTGAGCGCATGAGCCGTGAATTCTTGATTATTCGCATACCTGACAAGACATCTGCCAGTGTCATGCAGGCTTTTAAAATGCTTCAAAAACAATACAGCGAGCACTGGAATGACATCTTCAAGACGATTACTACTGACAATGGTTCAGAGTTTGCGGATTTAGCTAATTTAGAAGAAGTTTCTAAGACTCTTATTTATTATGCTCATCCTTATACTTCTTGTGATAAAGGAACTGTTGAAAGACATAATGGTCTTATTCGCAGATTCATTCCTAAAGGAGACTGCATCAATAACTATTCTCTCCAACAAATCATTGATATTGAAACCTGGTGCAACTCTTTACCCAGAAAGATCCTGGCATATCACACACCAGATGAAATCTTCGAAAGAGAATTAGATAAAATCTATCAAACAGC
>NZ_PCYY01000072.1:0-496 GCF_002553955.1 Lactobacillus sp. UMNPBX12 | reverse complement strand
TCATGAAGGAATCTCTTTTCTAGTATGTTTTTCGTTCAAATCAATCATACGGGAAAAGGATTCCTTTTTCTAATATTCAGGGAAATAAAATTAAGGAAATATTCATCCTTACACAAACTATTTTACAGTCTCTTTCTGTCTTTCTGAATGAAGATAGATTTAAGTTTTATTTTTCCATTACTTTTTATATATGTTACATCGAAATAATTATCATTAATCTTTTCAACGTAATATAGAGTATTACCGGATCCTTGATTGTCACTGACAATATCAATTTTTGGTTTATTTATTCGTTTTAAATAAACCAAAGTTTTTTTATTAGATGTAAATTCATTTTCTTGAATTTGTGTTTGTGTGATTCTTTTAAGGTTATATTCTGTGTATATTGTTTTCGCCGATTGTAAAATCAAGTTGAACACTTTATAAAAATAAAAGTCCATCTGGACCTGTTTGATAGAATGTTAATATCCACAAAAACATCTATTGGAGGTCACAA
>NZ_PCYY01000071.1:0-521 GCF_002553955.1 Lactobacillus sp. UMNPBX12 | reverse complement strand
TCAACACCAGTGTTCTTAGCTGATTCAACATCAGTGACAGTTTTTGCATTGCTAATGGCAGTCTTGGCACTATCTGCTTCTGTCTTAGCTTGGTCCTTCACAGCTTGCTTTTCTTCAGTAGTCAGGTTAGGAGCATCATCAATTGAATTATTCTTTTCAGCCAGTGCTCCATCAATTGCGGCATTTGCATCATCCTTGTTGATTGCTACAGTTCCGTTGTTGACTGCATCAGTAACAGCTTGTTTAGATTTAGCATTAGCAATAGCTTCCTTAGCGGCCTTAGCATCGGCATCAACTTGGTCCTGAGCAGCTTTTTTCTCACTGTCAGTAATACCGTTAGTATTTTCAATTGCCTGCTTTGCGGCTTTTGCTACGTCATCAATATTTTGGTCAGCTTGTTGCTTAGTAGCTGATTGGGCCGGAATTGATACTTGATTAATCTTCTCAACACCAGTGTTCTTAGCTGATTCAACATCAGTGACAGTTTTTGCATTGCTAATGGCAGTCTTGGCACTATCTGC
>NZ_PCYY01000070.1:0-565 GCF_002553955.1 Lactobacillus sp. UMNPBX12 | reverse complement strand
CCGAGGCTTAAAGCAAGTTGAGCTTTTTCTTTCTGATGGTGTTGTTGGCATGAAAACAGCCTTGGCCAGGACTTATCCTAAAGCTCATTTTCAACGCTGTTTGGTTCATGTCATGCGCAATATCTGCGCTAAAGTACGCGTCGACGATCGTGAAAAGATCATGAACGAATTCAAACAGGTGCATCAACAGACAAACAAAGAAGAAGCCGCAGCTGTCCTGCATGACTTCTATACCAAATGGGGCAAGGTTTACAGCCATGTTATCAGAAGCTTGAAAGACATAGAACCAGATCTGCTGGTCTTTTATAACTATCCCAAGCAGATCAGAGCTTCAATTTATTCGACTAACATGATTGAATCATTTAACAATGTGATCAAGCGCAAAGCTAAGCCTAAGGCAGAGTTTCCAACTGAACAGTCGCTTGATGCTTTTATTGGTATTCAGGCAATGAGCTACAATGACCGTTATTTCAATCGAATTCATAAAGGCTTTGGTCAGGTTCAGGACACCTTAGAATCCTACTTTGATTAAATAAATAATTAAAAAATCAATTTACGAGAAAGA